>JAZKAE010000032.1:0-13843 GCA_040389345.1 Patescibacteria group bacterium | reverse complement strand
TTGTGTCTGCTGAGGTGGGGAATATCGAGGAAGAGGTTTTGGTCACCGGTTCGACCAAGTCTTCGTCCACGGTAAACCTTGGCTTTGAACGAAGTGGCAAGGTGGTCCAAGCCGGAGTGGAAGTGGGCGATAAGGTTCCTGCTGGAGCGGTGCTCGCAGTCCTTGACCAGTCCACGCTCCGCGCGAACTTGGCCAAGGCCAATGCGAACTTGGCCGAAGAAGAGGTGCGTCTAGGGACGATCACCCGCACTTCGAGTGCGACATACCAGAACGTCTACGACTCAGCCCTCCTGTCTATAAAAGATGTATATAACAAGGCAGAAAATGCAGTGAACAATGAAGCAGATCAATTTTTCTACAATGCTCACGATTTTAGCCCGCAGTTCGGATTGTCTGGCACTCAGAACGATGGGATCAACTATCCATTCAACAACAGCATCTCTGCTGCAAAGAGACAGGACCTCGCCAACGAACGCAGAGACATCGAGCTTGTGATGCACTCATGGCAAACCTCGATCCAGAGAATTCAGAGCGGCCAAGATCTCGCCCCCGCCATCGCAGAAGCAGAGAAGAACCTCAGCACTATCAAAACCTTTCTTGATCACCTGGCTTCAGCAGTGAACTCGGTCAGCGTCTACAATAACTACACCTATCAGTCCGAAGTGGATGCGTATAAAGCTACCGCAGGAAGTGCTCGCACAGAAGTCAGTGCGGCTCTTTCGACCCTTATCTCGACCAAAGATAAGCTTGCGAACGCTCCAACCCGTTCAACGACGGATTCTGGTACGACCTACACCGATGTGCTTTCGGAACAAGCTCGCATTGAATCTCTCAAGGCTGATGTCCAAGCTATCCAAGCAGATCTTGATAAGACCGTCCTCACCGCCCCAATATCGGGTGTGGTGACCAAGGCCGAGGCTAAGAGAGGAGAGATTGTTACCGCTGGTGCTCCGCTCATCACTATCATCTCTGATGCAAAGCTTCAGGTAGAGGCCAATGTTTCTGAGGTGAATATCGGAAGGGTTAAAATAGGGGACAGAGTATCCATCACCTTTGATGCCTTTCCAGATAAAGAATACATAGGTGCTGTGGCCTACATTGATCCAGGGCAGACTCTCGTTGATGGGGTAGCGACGTACAAGGTCACTGTGAGATTTGCAGACGTGCCGGAAGCCGAGCTCAGGAGTGGACTCACTGCTAACCTTCGCATTCAGACTGCCAATAAGGAAGGGGTGGTCAAAATCCCTGCATATGCAGTAGAAAAGACCGGGAATCGATCGTTTGTCCGTATTATGGACGGAGAGGATGAGGTAGAGAAGGACGTGACCCTGGGACTCAAGGGTAAGGACGGTACGATCGAGGTAATTTCTGGCCTTTCGGGCACCGAAAAACTCGTCGTTTCAGAAAAGTAAAAGAGGGACCAAAAGTGACGCGAAAGGGCCCAAAAGGCCCTTTGGCATATATGTGAAATAAGGGCTATATAAAGCCATAGATAAGGGATTTAGAGGTCCAAAATGCTTGACTTTTGGGGTCAGAGATGATAGGCTAGTAGGGAATCAGCACAGGGCTGATTTTTCATTTGGGGGAGTAGATCAGACACGGCGTCCCAAGGTTAAAAGTTTATCTTACAGTTATTTTACAGCTTACGACCCTTAGTCTTCTCTTCAGTCTTTCGTCATCAGCTGCAGCAGTCCTCCCCGCGGTGCTTCCTACTCAAACAGTAGGTCCCAAGGCAGAGGCTCGGCTTGAGATAAACCAGCCCGTGACCAAAGAAGTAGAAGCCAAAGACTACGCGCCGATCACTGACACTCAGAACGTAAAACGTTTCGTCACTGATTATTTTGCAGACACTCCCATCCTCGCACATATCGCCGCTTGCGAATCCCGCAATAGGCAATATGCAAAAGACGGTTCAGTACTCCGAGGAGAACAGAATTCGTACGATGTGGGTGTGATGCAGATCAACGAGATGTACCACCTCGAAGATTCCAAGAAGCTCGGATACAACATCTACACTATCGAAGGTAACGTCGCATATGCGAAGTATATCTACGACAAGCAGGGTGCCAAGCCTTGGATGTCCTCATCACCTTGTTGGGCAAAGTATACAGAGAAGGAGATCGCTCGGAAATAATCTCACCAAAACCCGCTTCGGCGGGTTTTGTGTTGCCCAATTGACCAAGAGGGGAATATGGGTTATTATATCTTCAGAACGCAAAGTACCTTCCACTCAAACCAGATGGTGCAATGTCAGACCACGCAATACGCACGGCGATCTTCATCTCCTCACACCTCATCGCAGGGGCGGGGACCAAGGGCCCCATCCACGATGCACGAGTGCTCGAGCCTCATGGGCATCGGGCATACGTGTCTGCCGATTCGATCAAGGCCCACTACTCCTTGCATGCAATGGAGGACATCGTCGGTGCTCACTTCGATGATGTGGACCTGATCGTCGTCTTCATGCAGCCCTTCGAGACGATCGTCTCATCGTTTACTCGCGCGGGTATCCCGGGCGAGAAGATGATGTACGCGATCTGCTGTGAGGACGTTACCGAGGCTGAAGAAGCAGCAGAAGAACTTCACCCCGGCTCTCATGTGGTCCAGGTGAAATGCGGAGCTGATCCGGCTTTCGGTCATCTGCTTCGCCGCTTCCTCGCTTCTGGCACCGTCCACAAGCACGCTGGTTCTCGGCACCACGCCCTGACCTAGTGAACCCCGCCCGAACGCATTTGCGCTCGGGCTTTTTTCTTATAAAAAACCGCGCATACCTTGCGCGATCACGGTTAATTTGAGATGAATAATGGATATCTCCACCCGAACCGAATAATCTCTCCGTTGATCCTGCCGCCATTCCTTATTCTCTTATCTAGATAGACCAGTCGAGATTCGACAGCGTAACCTCCAGGCCATGCAAGCACTCCTCTCCTGAAGTCGGCAAGCTCGCGCTTTGTAAGCTTTTTAGTGCGAACTCTCTTGCCCGCTTTGTGAGCTTCTTGCGGGGTAGGGTAGTTACCGATCGAAAGTTCCATCGGTCTACTTCCACTTCGTTCACTTGAGAAGCAGCAATCGATAACGAAGAATCTTTTCTGAATCTTTGCACCTGGATTCTTTTTCATGTAATCCTCCGGCAGGTGAGTAATGTCTGAGCTCATCCTACCTGAGCCTTTCTTCCTAGGGAAGTGTCTCTCTCCAGATAGATATGTGTCGCACAATGTATCTTTAGAGCACTATATAGGGATAACCACTTCCCTCTACATATAGATTTTTTTGGCCCTGGGGCTGGCTTGATTTGATCCCTCACTATTCTTTTACATGCGCTGAAATTTTTCTCTAGCTCACTTCCCCCATGTATGGAATGTTGAACCTTTTTCTAAAATGCTTGAGTGCTCTCGGATCTCGTTTTTGACCACTTCCCCGGAGATTTTTATTTTTTCCAACAGGGAGACTTGATCCGAGAATGATCGTGTTCGAGCCATACCTCTGGTCGACCCGGTCTGCCACCTTGAAGACCTCAAGCCACTTGTCGACCTGGGTAGAGGCTCCAAAGAGGTCGGTTTGGATATGCGAGTCGTCGAGGAGTCCAGCCAGAGTCACTCCAGTGGCTCGATACGGGATCTCGGGTACATACACATCATCAAATGTGCGAATTATTTCTTTTAAGATATCAGAAGGATTTGATAATGGATTCACGAGCACGATCTCTTTTCGTCGATATCTGAACTCCTGGGTTTTGAGAAAATAATAAATCCTTCGGGCGCTGACATGTTGGGCGCGAGCCTTGGCACAGGCACCTTCGACGTTCTTTGAAAGTTCATTCAAAAGTCTTTGCTTGTCTGTGGTCGGTGGAGTGAAGGTCCGAGTCTGCTGGATGCTCGATTGGATGTCCTCGCCCGCATGGACGTTCACTCGATGGGTCATCTCTCCGCGCAGTTCACGCCAGATCTCGACCACCGGCCGAGCAAAGTTCTCTTTGATCCATTCTTCGGGCCGATCGATGAATTCGAGCGCGGTGTTGATACCTTTGGATTGGATCTCACGGGTCGTTTGAGGACCGATACCCCAGATCTTACTGATACTGAGGTCCTTCAAAAATTCTCTGATCCGGTCCGGGTCTATCACGGTCAGACCATCGGGTTTCTGCCACTTTGAGGCCACTTTGGCCAGTACCTTCGTAGGGCCTATACCAAGGGAAAAAGTCATCCCAAGCTCAGATTGCAGGGTGGCCTTCAACTCCTCTGCTAGGGGCAAAATAGGCCCTTCTAGGCCTGTTAGGTCGGCAAAGCACTCATCTATGGAGTACTCCTCTACCACAGGGGTATAACGTCGCACAATATTGTACATCCTGTGGGCAAAGATCCTGTAGTTGTGATAATCCGAAGGGATGATCACTACTTCGGGGAAAGCCTTTCGTATCTGGAACACGGGCATGCCTCGGGACACTCCGAGGGCCTTCGCTTCCTTGCTCATCGCTGTGGCGATCCCCCTTTCCTGTCCGGTCACCACAGGCTTCCCTATTAGGGATGGGTCGAGGCTTGCTTCAACGGATGCAAAGAAAGAATCTCCGTCGATATGCAAAATTGTCTTCATAAAAAGATTATATCACCAAAGGTGAACGAGAGTTCACCAAAAGAAAAAGCCGGACATCATGTCCAGCTAGGATGCGGTGAGTGCGTGCCAGAGATCAAGCATCACTGGCTTGAGAAAGAGCCAAAGCGCGAGGCCTCCCATGAGGATCACGAACGCGATCCCGGCGAGTTCGCCATTCTTGTAGTCTCCCTCGACTTGTTCACGGGTCTTGCCCTGGTAGTCGCTTGGGTTCCAGTCGTCAGGCATGTCATCAGCACTCATATTGCCTCGAAGGTGCGGGTTTATTTAACTATACTATGTATTTGTAATTTGTCTAGGAGTCTATTTGTTTCCTAACTTTTGGATCACATTAAAATGCTCCTTAGAGACTGGTTGGATAGACAATCGACTTCCCTGCTGAGTGACTAGCATGCCTTCAAGTTTTGGATTCATTTTTATAACGGGCAAAGGCAATGGAGTTTTAAACTTTTCGACGAACCCAACATCCACTGCAGACCACAAGGGATCTATTTCTGGATAGGGATTTTTTACTACCTTGGCTATTCCTACTGCACTTGGAGGATTGGCGCTTGAGTGATAATAGATGATGAGGTCGCCCTGCTTCATCTCGCGGATAAAGTTTCTCGCTTGGTAATTTCTCACGCCAGTCCAGGCGGTTTTCTTGTCTTTCTTGAGGTCGTCGATCGAGTAGCAGTCAGGTTCAGATTTGATCAGCCAATATTTCATTTTCTTATTTATCTTTAGAATACATACGATCACGAATGGCTGTGAGTTCAGAAATAGTATGTGCATCAGTGATCTGTATAAATCGAGGAAAAGTCTTTCCGTTCTTCTCTATAGTTCCCATAAACATTTCCAATGGTCTGATCCAGTAGTGTGAGCCGCCTTGAGTTTCTGTTGTATACAAAGATCGGTACACCACCAAAGTTTCCAAGCTTTCCGTATGGGTACCTGTGGCTATGACCTCATAGGCAAAATTGTCTACCGTTCCGTTTAGGTCATGCTTATAGTGATAATAGAATCCTGGTTCTGGAGTATTCATATTGCCTATCTTAGCAAATAAAAAAGCCCTGAGGGCTATTTAGAGAGCTCAAAGATCAGTTCCTTAAGGACGAAGACTTTGCCGCGGATTCTCACAGCGAAGCAACGATAAAGAATTTGTTTGCTCGAGCCTTCGTTCTGAGTCGAGTCATTCTTCACATCGTGCACCGCATAAAACATATGAGAATTATCGCGAGTTTCTTTGCTCCAATCACGAAAATCCTGGAGAAGAAACACTAGTGATAATTCCTGAGGACCGAATCGTGCTTGCTTGTATTGTCCTAGGAAGACCCGTAATTGTGCCTCGGAGCGAATGAGGTCGTGTCCCTCCAAAGCTGGCTGTTTCCGAAGTTCTGCGAGGGGGTAGACTGATAGGGACATTGGTCAGAGGGCTGAGAGTTTGAACAATAATCTGTCAGAACTATATATTTTAAATAGCATTAGTCAAACAAAGAAAAAGCCGGGCGAACCCGGTTATTGGATGAGAAAAAATTCATTCGTGTGCAAGATCTTTCTTATTTGACCACACTCTGCGTAGTAGAGGTCCGAACACCATTCCTTTTGTCCGGCAATGGTCACGACTTGGCCTATCCACCCACACACGCATCCCATTGAGTTGGGATCGTGTTGTCGAGTGAATCCACATCCTGTGACCAAGACTGACATCCCTGCCAAGTCCCTTGAATCTCGGAACTGAGGAAGCGCTAAGAGTAAGGGGTCGGGTATCCTAATAGCGGGTTCCCTGCTCTCTTCATGTGCAACCCTCTGAGATTGGGTCTTAGCAGAGATTCGAGGGGCAGTAAGGTCTTCCTCTCCGAAGTAGTAAGCTGCTACTTGCTCAGCGAAGGTGAGACCATCGAACCCCAGGTACTGTACGAACACGAGAAGGATATCCATCAACATGGTCTACCTCCGGTTCGGGTGCGAGCTCTAGGTCAAGCCTAGCACTAGCAAAGTAAAAAGCAATTTGGTCTTAGTAGAACACCACTCTACTTGCGATGTTCTGCAGATCGGAGGCGGTGCCTTGGACCGAATAGATATAGGTGAAGTTCTCTCCGAGGTAGCTTCCTTCTCCGAAGGCATTTACTTGGCCGAGGGTCTCTTGGATGCGGATGTTGTTCCACTGCTCCTTGGTAAAGACATTGATGGTCATGTTTTGGCCAGCTGGTCCTGCAAAGTGGATAGATGCAGTATCAGGTACTCCTGCGTAGACATCGGATCCGACTGAAGGAGTATTAGACCATCCTGGAGGTAGAGAGACGGTAAGACCGAAAGCCGAATGATAGCTTGATCCGCCGGGGAAAGCGCTTATGGCCTTTCTGACCACGGTGGTGCCACCGGGCTGATAGACTCTGGTAGTCTCGCCAGTGGGCACTTCGATCGTAGTGGATACAACTTGTGGCTCATCATCGGTGTAGGACGGTGTGCCGTACGTGATGTTCTTTGGCAAGTCATCGTTCCCATAGTCCGATCTGTAAAGTGCCCCTCCTAGGATGGCAAATAAAATAAGTATGCCCAGGGCGACTGTGGCTGTGGTGCCTGAGCCTCGTTCAAGGCTGTAATGGATTTTGTGTGTGGTCTTCATATGCAGTATAGACGTCCCTAGTCGAGCAAACTTTCCCACCATTTGTAGGTATATTGCATAAAGAGGTAGACGATCCCATAGACGGGTAACAAGAGGAAAAATAGGACTTTTTTAAGGGGTTTCGGCACGGGACCGAATTCTACCTAATTGGTCGAAGTGCAGCAAGGAGTAGAGGCAGTGTGCTGGCCCCAAGAAATGAAGGCTTGAAAGGTGCTCCAGATCATCGAGAGAAGGGGCCATAACACCTTGTACCACACAAATGTCACAGGAGCCGAGATATAGTGCCACACAGTACTGATCACTTGATGGGTATAGGAAACGGTCTCTTTACCCTGTGGAGATGCAGCTGCATCAAATACCGACCAATTCAGAAAATATTTAAGGAGTGCGAGTGCGATGATGACGAGGATGATGGTACCGATGAATCCTCTTTCGTTTCTCATTCTTTAATCGTATTAGAGTGCAGGGAGATACGCAAGCGGATCAAGGTATCCATTTGGTGGCGCGATAGGGATCGAAGCAGACTTACATCCGATAGAGGCACTGTACTGTTGGATCTTCACCGCCTGTGTCGCATACAATCCGAGGTGGAGGTGTGGACCCGTAGAATATCCCGATCCATTTGCTCCAGGCTGTCCTCCAGAATAGCCGATGACTTGACCTGCGCTTACTGATTGACCCGGCTGTACGACCAGAGCGCTCAAGTGTCCATACACCGTAGAAAGTCCGTTATCATGTTCAATGAGCACCCACCGTCCGTACGAATAGCATCCGGGGAAGTTGTCAGTGTTTCCTGATCCTTTCACCACCCCCTGCCTCACAGACATGACCGCGGTTCCAACAGGAACGCCGAAGTCCACTCCGTTGTGTGTCCCCGATGCATAGAGCCGTCCCGAAGAAGAAGTTTTCCCGAACTGCTGAGTGATCTTAAACTTGGAAAGCGGCCACGAGAGGATAGTACTTCCGGCTGCCGGAATAGTGTTCGGATCAAGTACCACCTTTAGCTGATTTTCATAATTAAAAAGATCTGCTTCGAATTTGAGTTCTCGGATCTTATTGTCCGCGATCAGCTTCTGGTATGCGGCTTCTTTAGCCTTCGTATCCGCCAGGAGCTTGTTCTTCGCAGCTTGCGTCTGTTCGACCACTTGTTTCTGCCCGCCGAGCTGGCTTTTCAACCCTACCAGATCCTCTTTGTTCTTTTCTTTAAGAGCCTTTTCTTGATCGAGAACTGCCTGGGCATCCTTCAAGGCACTGATCTCGCTTGAGAGAGTGTTCTGAAGCTGCTCGAGAGAGCCTTGATCTCCCCACACATCGGATATCTTTGGATAGGTCAGAAGGTCTGTGACAATGTTATGCGAATCATAATCAGAGAGCTGCTTAAGTGTCGATTTGATGGCTTCGTGATGAAGGTCGATCTGATGCTCTTTCTCTTGCATTGCATCTTCAAGCGAACGGATGTTCAAATCGGTCGAGGTGATCTTGTTCTGCGTGAGCTTGATGTCGTTTGCAAGCTTTTTTTTGGTAGTGTCGAGGGACTTTACTGCGCCTTGGAGCGTCTTGTCTTGAGAGTTGAGCTTATCGAGTTCGACCTGGAGCTTGATCTGCTCTGCCTGGAGAGCTGCCCGCTGAGCTTGGGCATCCTGGATCTTTTGGCGAAGCTCATCCTCTACTGCAGCGTGTCCGATATGTGGAAAGAGGGACACACAGAAAGCCAATATGATCAAAAAAGAAGCGTATTTTTTCATATTACTGTAGTTGTGCAATGGCCTTCTCTATCCTCTTCTTTGATTCCTCGACACCGAGGATGTCGATCAAAGTAAACGGGTCAGGAGACTTATCCTTGCCCGAAAGCGCATAGCGGATGGGCCAGAGGACATTACCCTTCCCCGCTCCCTCTGCAAATTTCATAAGCCCATCCTTGTCCGCCACAAGGTCAAGCGATCTTTCCAGATTCGCCTTTGCTTCAGCTTTTGTAGAAGTTTTCCATGCGATCTTTTCTACATCAAGCTTAGGGGCAGTTTTAATGTAGTCTTCCTCTTTGATCTCTTTAGCTCTTAAGGCTGTTTGTTCTTCTTCGGGCAGAAGCTTGATGTGCTCTTTTTGGAACCATTTTAGCTTCCCAATATTAAAGACTGCAGCATTCTTTTGTACTCGCTCGATATCAAAGGCTTCGACAAGTTCGGACAAGGAAAAGATCTCGCGCTCTGTCCCCGGATTCCAGCCCATGAACGCAAAGAAATTGAGGAGTGCATCAGGCAAGTACTCCTCCTCTTTATAGGTGTCGATCCACACCATTGCTCCGTGCTTTCGCTTTGAAAGTTTTTTGTGCTCTGCATCAAATATAAGAGGAAGATGTGCATAGATAGGTCGCACAGCACCGATCGCTTCTTGGATCAAGATCTGTCGAGGCGTGTTTGAGATGTGATCCTCTCCACGCAGAATGTGGGTGACCTTCATCTCATGATCATCAACAACCACAGCCAAGTGATACAAAGGCTCTTCAAGCGATCGGGCGATCACAAAGTCGCCAAGCTCGGTAGTATCAAACTCGACCGTGCCTCGGATCAGGTCATCAAAGGCGATCTTTTTGTTTGGATTTCTAAAACGGATGACCTCATCTCGCTGCCCAGGCTCTTTTGGTTCTTCTTTAGAAACATATGCTGATCCATTCTCGATCATCTGCTTCACATACGATACATAGATCTGTGTGCGTTCGGATTGCCTAAAAAACTCATCATGTTCAAGTCCGAGCCATGAGAGTCCCGAGAGAATATTGTCTTCATATTCTTTTTTTGATCTCTCTTTATCAGTATCTTCGCTTCTCAGAATAAATTTCCCTCCGTATTTCTTTGCGAACAAATAATTAAATAGCGTGGCTCGGGCGGTCCCGATGTGGAGATTTCCAGTTGGTGAAGGAGCCATGCGTACGACGATGTTTTTTGTGGATTCCATATTATTCTCCTATCTCATGATCGAGGGCGATCTTAAGTATTTCCTCGGCGACTTCACGAGCAGCATGGGGTTTATAGAACGCTCGAGCTGCTCCACGCATCGCACTTGCAACCTCTGGGTTTGAGACGAGCCTCTCAATCTCGCTCGCAAGAATATGCGAAGTAAGATTCTTTTCTTCGATGACCGAGCATGCACCAGCTCTCGCATAGGCAAAGGCGTTCGTATGCTGATCGTGGCTGATCGATTCAGGGATCGGGATGATGATAGAAGGCACTCCCCATGCGGCGATCTCAAAAATGGTTGAACCCGCTCGAGAGACCACCACCGACGCGAGGCCCGCGCTCATGCGCATCGCCAAAGCATTCAAGTAGTCAAAAGGCTTGTAGCGATCCTGGTGTTTTGAGTTCACGAGCACGGCCTCGCTTGTTGCCTTCACTTCCGCAAAGTTGTTTGGGCCAGCTTGATGGATGATCGCATACTTTTCTACAAGCTCTGAAAGATTTTCAAGGAGTACATCGTTTATTCTCTCCGCACCTTGAGAGCCTCCGAGCACAAGCACGACCGGGATGTCCTTCTCAAGCTGAAGAAATTCCCTGGCTCCCTCCTGGATAGGCACAGCGATATCTTCTCGCACAGGGTTCCCCGTATGAGCGACTTTGTCACTTGGGAAATATTGAGCAGCTTCTGGATATGACACGGCGATCTTTTGGGCAAACTTTCCCGCCCATGCATTCACTTTGCCGGGACTCGTGTCTGACTCATGGATCACTACAGGAATTCGGAGTATCCGCGCAGCAACGATGACTGGGAAGCTCGCATATCCCCCTTTGCCAAAGATAACATCGGGGTAGAGCTTGTATACCTTCCAGATCGAGGTGATGATCCCCCATCCGGTCTTGAACAGATCAAAAAAGTTCAAGATAGAAAAATATCGGCGGAGCTTGCCCGCTGAGTTTTGGATATATTGGATATTGTTCTCAAACAAAAGGTTTGCGCTGTACGGCGATGGAGACATGTAATAGAGCTCAGGGGCTAAGAGCCTCTTTTCTTTGACCAAATTATTGAGTTCTTTGGCTATGGCGATGATCGGATAGAAATGCCCTCCTGTGCCCCCTCCGGTAAATAAGATTCTCATGCGCGTTTGATAGTTTGGGTCTTTGATATAGAAAGCACGATACCAACCTCAAGAAGAGTGATGAAAAGCGAGGTACCTCCGTGGGACACGAAGGGTAAGGTGATCCCAGAGAGTGGAAGGACACCGAGCATTGCCCCGATATTCACAAAAGCTTGGGCTCCGATCATTATAACAATTCCGACGACAACGAGTCTACCAAACGGGTCTGAGACCCGTGAGGCGATCTTTATGCCTCTGGTAACGAATATCACGAAAAGGATGATGAGAGTTGCAGCCCCCACAAAGCCGAATTCCTCCGCTTCAACAGCGAATATCGAGTCTCCGATCGGTTCAGGCAAAAAATTGAATTTCTGGACGCTTTGACCAAATCCACGGCCGAACATCCCTCCTGATCCTATGGCGATCAAGGATTGCTGGATCTGGTACGATGATCCTTGGCCGTTCGCAGCTGGATGGAGAAATGTGTTGATGCGCTGCATCACATAGGGACGAGTGAATGCGAGGATTGTGATCCCAAGAATGCCAGCCACCGCAAGGGACAGGACGTATCTCCACTTCCCTCCTGCTGCAAGGAAGATCGCGATGCCCGAGAAGACGATCATCATGAAGGTATCCGTGTCCGGCTGTTTAAGGAGAAGACCTCCGCATACTGCGAACAATGCAAGGAGCGGAGCGAATCCGTATTTAAATGTCTGTATTTTGTTCTTCAAGCCAGAAGCCCAGGCGGCAAAGTAGATCACAAAAGCCAGTTTCAAAAGCTCGGACGGCTGGACCGAGAGGCCTCCAATGATGAACCAGCGCCTAGCTCCTCCATGCTCGAATCCGATGTGCGGGATGAGGACCAAGATGTTGGCCACTATGCCGACTATGAGGAGGTAAAAGGCGTATTTCTTCCACACCTTGTAGTCGAGGCGCGAGGTGAAGATCATCGCAAGGGATCCGAGGAAAAGCCCAAGCACGGTTTGTGAGAAGGCGACAGAAGAATACTCAGCTCCGCTTCGCGCCAGGAGTCCGAGGGAGGCGGAGCTGAAAATAAAAAACCCCGCGACCATGAGAATGATGACGGAGAGGAGGTATGGCTTGTCTACTTTCCACTTTTTCATAGGTGGATTATAGCATTCAAATTCGAATTTTAGCCGATAAGGGCAAGCACAAGGCCGAGGATCGCTGACATGACGCCGAGGATCCAGTAGCGCATGGTCACTTTGTAGGCGGGCCAGCCGATCGCTTCAAAATGATGATGCAAAGGTGCCACCAGGAGGATCTTTTTGCCTTGTCTGAATTTTTTTGAAAGGACTTGAATGATGACCGAGAGAGAGGTGATGACCAAAGGGAAGGCGATGACCGGAAGGATGATCACTCCGTAGCCATGCCCGAGCGCATCAGTCATAAAGGCGACTACTGCCAGAGTGATGGTAAGGCCCATCGAACCAGTCTCTGTCATGTAGAACCGCGCTGGTGGAATGTTGTACCATAGGAACGCAAGGATGCCTCCGACGATCACAAAACAGAAAGCCGAGAGGTTGATCTGTTGTTGATAGAACGCGATACCTCCATAAGCTGCAAACATCGAGGCAAAGATCCCTCCGGATAATCCGTCGAGTCCGTCGATCACTCCTCCCGAATAGATGGCTAGAGTGACGAGAATGAAGAATGGGATGAAAAGAGGTCCAGCATCAAATATTCCCCAGCCGCTCGGAAGTCCGATCGTGTGCACATCGAGTTTTATATAGAACCAGCTAGCTGCTCCGAGTGCGATGAGCGCGACGATCAAGAGTCGTTTGCCAAGCGACAAGCCTCCAGCCTTGTAGTCCCCGCTTCCCTTGATCTCCATGAGGTCGTCGATCAACCCAACCACCGCGCCGAACGCCAGGGTGAAGAGAGGGATCCACGTTTGGTTTCGTGAGAGAAGATCGAGCTTCCCGAGCGTGACAGAGCCAGGGAACAGATTGGCGAGGAGCCATGCTCCGAGGACTGTGGTAATGACCGAGACCCAGATGACGATGCCTCCCATGCGCGGAGTGCCCGTTTCTTTTAGTTTGTGAAGCTCATTGAAAATAGGAGTACCTCCGCCGCCGATGCCGGCGAGTTTGCCTGGTTTTTTCTTCCACATCTCATGTTTGTAGAGATAGTTCGTAAGGACAGGAGCGAACAAGATCCCAATGACGAAAGAGATAACTGGAGGGGTGAATACCTTTACGACGTCTATAAGCATAAAAAAAGTATACGTTAATTTGTTGTTTCTTCCGAGAGGGTCTTGAAAGTTGCATCCACAAGCCTTTGAACATCGGAGAACCTTTCTTCTGCAGTTGAACCGAGCACTGAGATGATGATGGGGCGTCCGAGCTCAGGATCAAAGGCCACGACAAGGTTCCCTCCTGCAAGGTCAGTGAATCCGGTCTTTGATGCTTTGATGCCGGGGATATTGGCCACGATAGTGTCGGTGTTATGGGCGGTGTGGATCTGGTTATCGAGGCTTGTAGTTCTGACTATTTCGTTTCGAGTGGCATCGAGGAGCTCGGGATGGGTCCTTAATATAT
>JAZKAE010000031.1:1179-7159 GCA_040389345.1 Patescibacteria group bacterium | reverse complement strand
GCGGTTTTTCTATGTGTCCTTAGACTACCTTTTCTCCGCGGATGAGGCGGACGAGGATCATGACGATCGCTATGACCAGGAGGATATGGATGAATCCGCCGATGGTGTAGGAAGTCACGACTCCGAGGAGCCACAGGATCAAGAGTATAACTGCAATAGTTGTAAGCATGTTTTTTCTAATCGATTATCAATTACCCACATATATACAAGACGGCGTACGCGGGCCATCATTACACATGGGGATACGGATATATACAACTGTCGAGCCAAGAGATATGATGAATAGATGACAAACACATCTTCCCGCGGGTTTACCCTTATCGAGCTCTTGGTAGCTATTTCTATCATCGGCATCCTATCTTCGATCATCATGGGGTCGGTTACTCGGGCCAGATCAAAGGGTCATGATGCAGCCGCTAAAGCTGACCTTGGCAATATCCGGGCTCAAGCCATCCTTTACTACGACAACAACGCTCAGTCGTACGGCACGGCGGATACTGCTTGCTCCAGTCTCTCGAATGTCTTTGACCCAACTGCAGCAAACAACATAGCCGCTCAGGTCTCTGCAGCAGAAGGTGCGGTGAACAACACTGCGACCTGTGCAAATGATGACGTGACCTATGCGGTCGCGATCCCACTCCTGAGTGGAGATGTCTGGTGCATTGACTCAACTGGGTATGCTTCATCTACTGACCTTGCCCTTACAGGCATCGGTAGCGTTTCTGCCCGCATCGCGTGCCAGTAGCTTAGATCCTCCAGTAAGTGCTACTATAGTGTCTCGTCTTTATCCTCATGGATACGAACCAGACAGTCCGCATACAACCACATAGCGCCCCACAATCGACCTTTAGGAAATGGGGGCCGCTTTTCGTGCTCTCACTTGCCCTGGCGATCATCATTCTCGACACGACGATATTGAACGTTACTCTGCGTACGATCATCACTGACCTCGATACGACCATCCAAAAGATCCAATGGGTGATCACCGCGTACTCTCTTATTCTCGCTGCCTTTACTATCACCGGAGGCAGGCTTGGGGACCTATTCGGCAGAAAGAAGATGTTCATCCTCGGAGCGACCATCTTTGCGATCGGGTCATTTGTCACATCGATCAGTCAATCGGTCGGCGTACTTATCCTCGGTGAAGCAGTGATCGAAGGTATCGGGGCGGCTCTCATGATGCCTGCGACCGTCTCACTCTTGCGTTCGTGCTATAAAGGCCGAGACTTGGCTGTGGCATTCGGAGTGTGGGGAGGTATTGCTTCTGCCGCAGCCGCCCTGGGTCCTGTGGTCGGAGGGTGGCTGTCGACGAACTACAGTTGGAGATGGGCATTTCGAGTGAACATCCCCGTGGTTCTCCTCCTTATCCTGGGATCCATTATCATTCAGGAGGCAGAAGGCAGGCTTGCGAAGAAAAAGATCGACTTTGGAGGAGTGGTTCTGTCTGCTCTTGGACTTTTATCTCTTGTCTTTGGATTTATAGAGGCCTCTACCTATGGATGGTGGAAATTAAAAGCTCCGTTTGAGGTTTTCGGGCGAGTGATCGACCTCGGAGGAATTTCTCCCACTCCTTTCTTTATCATGATCGGGCTTCTCATCCTCGGATTGTTTGCAGTATATGAGCAAAAGATCGCAGGGCGGGGAGATACACCGCTTGTGTCTCTTTCAATCTTTAAGAACAAACAATTCACCGGAGCAACGACCATCACCGGACTCATGAGCCTCGGGATGGCCGGGCTTTCGTTCTCTGCTCCTGTGTATTTTCAGGCAGTGCTCGGCCTTGATCCGCTCCACACAGGCTATGCGCTCATCCCTATGTCTATTGTGATCCTTGTCGCCGCACCTTTGTCCGCGTACCTTGGCAAGCACGTCTCCGCAAAGCACATTATCCAAGTCGGCATTATGTTGAACATGCTTGGATTCTTCGTACTCAGACAAAGCCTTCATCTCGGAGCTACCCAGTGGGCATTTGCTCCAGGGTTTATGATCTTTGGATTCGGTATGGGTCTCATCATGGGGCAGTCGAATAACCTCGCTTTGTCCGCCCTGCCTGCGTCCGAGGCTGGAGAAGCTGCAGGGGTCACCAACACCTTCAGACAAGTGGGCATGTCTTTAGGCTCTGCAGTTATCGGTGCGGTAATGATCTCGAGTCTTTCTGGAAACCTCGGTTCTGGAGTGAACGAGAGCAGAGTTATCCCTCAAGGAGAAAAAGCTCGCATCGCACAGGCGGTCACTACTCAGACCTCAAATATCGAATTCGGGGGAGTGGAAGCTCTGAGGAATGCAAATATCCCCGCTTCTATCAAAGGAGAGCTCACTACTATCACTCATCAAGCGACCGTTGATGCATCGAAGACCGCGCTTGCATACGGCCTCGCTTTCTCCTTCTTGTCGCTCTTGTTCTCAACGCGGTTGCCAAAGATGGCCATTCTTGATCACAGCGAAGAGAAGGAACCCATCGCCGGATAACTTAGAGTGCTCCAGCCTTGCTTTCGATCGCCAGTAGGGCCAGAACGAGGATGTAGACGATGTGCTCGTCAATGATGGGGTTATTGGCTGGGGGAAGAACTGCTAGCCACATAAGAAGAAGCATCACTACGCCCGCCGCCGCTCCCCACACAACAAATCTATTCAATATAAGGGTGAGGCCTATACATAAGAGGCCGAGCATAAATAGCCAATCGATAAAAGGAACTCCAGCGAGTCCTTTGAAAAGAGCTGAAAAGGGACCCTTGGTAGCAAAAGAAAGAAAACCGGTAGTAGGAGATCCGCCATGGAGCCAAGAGTTCTCTGGTTTTGTGGCAAACCCAAGGCCGAAAACCTTGTCTACAAATGCCCAAAGAAATATAAATCCCATGACCAAACGAAGTCCGGTCAGTACGAATCGCGTATTCATAGAGATGTATTAGAACGAATAAAGGAAACCTCTATTTATTGTACACCTCTTAGGAGTTTGTTTTCTTGAGCCTGTTCACTTCTTTGAGCAGTTGTTCGAGCATGGATTGGATCTTGTCGAGATCGTTCTCTGCCTCTTTATCCTCTTTGACATCCTCCTGGATCTCGTCGATGTCCGTAGAGATCTCATCAACATCTTCTTGGATCTCGTCGACGTCTGCCTGGATCTCGTCGATGTCCGTAGAGATCTCATCAACATCTTCTTGGATCTCATCAATGTTCTCTTCGACCTCTTCAAGGCTCGCAGTGTTCTCGTTCACTGATATCTGTATAAAGATGGCAAGATAGATCGCCTCAAGAGACACTACTGTGGTGAGCACTAATAGTACGGTGTCGGTTTTAATCCCAAAGAAGGGAAGTACAAGCATCACCGCAAAAAAGATCGTATGGAGGACGACCGATGTTTTTGAACCTATGAAGTTAGTGAATCTTTTTTCCCAGGACATATGTGCAGTATACAAGACTATTCGATAGATGCGACAGCTACATATGATTGGATGTCAGTGTTTTGATAGATCGGCCTAAAGTAATAGCGTCGGGTGGCGCCGGCAAGACCTTTGATCCATACATAGCCGGTCTTGTGCGCTTGGATATATGTGAATAGGTCGCTGTCTGACTGGTCCGTCCCGTTCCAGGTGAGGGGATCAGGGAAGCGCATATATACAGTGCCTTGTCTGTCGAACTTTACTATGAGCGTCCTTTCTAAAGATGTAGCAGATGGGCCAAGGCTGTTCAACCACTCAACTCCAAGGCCAACAAAGACAGCTCCCTTTAATTCGCCATCTTTTGTGATGATCGGCTGATAGAATCGAATGCCCGGTTCTTTCATGATCGGTCCTTTTGTATAATCGCTCATCACAAAGTCTTTGGTTCTGATAAGGGATGCAAAATCTGAGTCATCTTTGAAGGACACTGATCCACGAGGTTCGAGCCCGCTGCAGATCAGCGCGCCGCTCGTATCTATGACACCGACGTTTTGGAGATATGGGTACATGGAGGAGATACGTCCAAGGATCTCTGCGCAGGTATGCGCGTCTGCGCCAGTGGCGTCTACAGCATAGGATATGCCGAGCAAAAATTTCCTAATACCGGATATGGCAGACTCGTGGTCCGCAGCTACGAGATTTGCCTTGAGCATCAGATTCTCATCCTGAAGCCTCGTAGATTCTCTGTGATACAAGAATACGCAGAATCCGAACAATAGCAAAATGATAAAAAGTCCAATTAAAGAACGTTTGTTCATATAAAAATACTAGCTTAGTTCAAGATATATTCAACAAGCCGAGGGACCCAAGAATCCTGAGTAAAGAGGAGCGCAATCCCAATGATGATCAGGACTAGGAGGAAGATCTGAAATGCTCTGAGAGCAGGGGAGGGGTGATAATTTTTGTTCCAATGTAAAAACATGATCACAGTATATCATTCCTTGAAATAGGGTCGATTTTAAGCTATTCTTTCCCCGTATTGCTGATCTGTGTGTAATATTGCCGATTCGTCTAATGGTAGGACGACCGCCTCTGGAGCGGTTAATTGGGGTTCGAGTCCCTGATCGGCAGCTAGCGAAAAACAATCCCGCCTTGTGCGGGTTTTGTTTTGCGCTCGGCTGCTTGAGCACCCGGGACTCGAAGCCTGATTGAGATTTTTATGTGTGTACGAAATAAAAATCCAATTAGGGTACTGTTCCTGTAAGGAACGAGTCCCTGATCGGCAGCTAGTGAAAGTCTGGTACAGTATAAGATATGAAAACAAAAAATTGGTTGATTGTTTTGACAATTATAATAATAGTCGGAGCTGCTTATTTTGTAATTAAAAATAGATCTAAAGTAACTTATACAAGCGCTCAGTATGGATATGCTATCGATATCAGCAAGGATTTAAAATACCAGGAATTTAATCAAGCGGACGGTAGTGGTGTCGGGCTCTTGATCACTAATCCGAGCTTAACAAGTCCGGGCGCTCAAGTAAGTATTAATGTTATGGCGAGGAATAACGGTGGTTCTGCAGGGGTCGATTCAACCTTAAATGGTTTACCTGCTAAAGTCTGGACAGGACAAGGTGGAGGAAGTCAGGGAAATTCAACAGTCAAAACTTACCAAATTGTTCACAACAATAAGGTCTACGATATAAACATTATCCCTGCTGACGATTCTGTTTTTCAAGCAGTAGCTGATACTTTCAGGTTTATAGAGTAAGTTCCAACATCGTCCCACAGGGCCAGCAACCAATGGGGACTCGAACTTGCTATAGTTATCTTATGGATTGCCAATTCTGTAAAATACTTGGTGAAAAGGGCGAAAAAATCATTCAAGAAACTGAGCACTCTTTCACTGTCCTCAGCGATCCGAAATTAATGGACGGACATCTCTTGGTTATTCCTAAGAGACATATTGAGAAACTAAGTGATCTTTCCCAAGAAGAAAAACAAGATTTGTTTGATGAAGTAATGAATCTTCAAGAAAAAATCTTAAACACTCTTGCTCCAGGGTGTGACATTTGCCAGAACTATCGACCGTTTATTCCGGGGGATAAATTAGTAAATCATCTTCATATTCACCTGCGCCCTCGTTCTTTGGATGATGAGTTATTTATAAAAGTTCAGATAAATGAGAACCAGATCTTTAAACATGTGGAACCTGGTGAATGGGAGGAGTATAAAAAGCTTCTGAGGGATTAACAAAGGTTCCAACGTCGTACCACAGGGCCCAGCAAACTTGACTTCACTAAAATTTAATGTTTTCTTAGACATAGAAACTTTCCAGCGAGGTTAACAATGTCCGAAGGTGCCAGCAGCACTAAGCAGCAGAAAAGAGATGTACAGGCCTATCATGGTCACTGCGCCGATGTTCTTATCTCTGACTATGGAGTAGCAAAGAAACACCGCAAGCGCATCTGTGAGGAGATTGATGGGATCTACCACAATATCTCACTGATGCATTGTCAGATCATTACCAGTGTACGTGGATGGGGTCCAATACCTGCAACCCGTTACCTCAAAGCCTTGCTCCAGGAGCTCGGCACACACCAT
>JAZKAE010000031.1:776-1169 GCA_040389345.1 Patescibacteria group bacterium | reverse complement strand
ACCCGCGATGAGCGGGTTTTGCGTTGCGGCTGCCAGATAGCGAGCAGACAATTCTGCTCGCGTCAGGGACTCGAAAGACTTTTCGTTATCGAACGGAGTGAGATCGAAAAGTACCCGCGCATGGTAATCGCGAGTCCCTGATCGGCAGCTCGTAAAATTTGAAAATAAAAAGCTCAGACGATTAAGTCTGAGCGTGTGATTCTTTCCTGAATGGCTTGATCAACAAACTTCCGATCCAGAGAAGGCCTCCAATGATCCCGAGCACCGAGAACACCAGGATGTTCAATCCAACGATGAACGGAGAGCCGAAAAACGTAACGAAGTTCCTTCCCCAAAAGCTGAAGTGGCTCCCGATCATCCCGTAGAACACTTCTTCATACAAATCTTTTTCGC
>JAZKAE010000031.1:0-766 GCA_040389345.1 Patescibacteria group bacterium | reverse complement strand
ATATCCTGGTGAGTCCAGGACTTTCCTGAACTCAGAGAGAACATAACTCCATCCCAGTCGCGAACTCGATCCTTGATGAAGTGGATTCGGTGCTCCTTGCCTCCTGGCAAATAGCACCGCAGTTCTTCAGCAAAGCACTCGAATGGGAAGAGCAGGGGATGTCTTCCCAGCTGCCCGCTGTTCATGCCGTAGTTGAAAGTGGCAAGCAGGTACCACCCAATGAAGCAAATGGTGAGGTAGCCGATGCCGGCCAGAGTCCAGATGCCTGCGTTAGCCCATGTCGGAAGATGTAGCACGGGGTCTCCTTGAGGATTGTTTAACGAGCAACTGTAGGTGAAATTACTACTTTTAGACTATCATGTCAACTTATAAAAGTTCCAACGTCGTACTAGAGAGCCGGCTATTGAATTTCTAAGATTTTATGGTATCTTGATTTAAGAAAGGATCCTAATCATTTATCCAGAGGAGTTATGAAGCGTTTTGCGTTCGCAGTTTTCCTGGGTTCAGCTGTTGCAGTAATCGCTCATGTAGTTAGCAGGAAGATCTGGGGAAATAGTTCCACAGACTTTGGAACTGTTTTTGGTGGTCTCATGATGACCGTACAGGCGTACATCTACTATCCCCACTGGAAGAAGAAAACAGTGGGCGCTTCGGTCTAGGTAATTCCGAATTCACTGCCTCAAGATAGATCATTCACCCCTCTTCAAGGAGTACCTATGGCCCCCACCAAGAAAGGAAAGCCCTGGAAACTCGAGTACCTCAACCT
>JAZKAE010000030.1:0-3165 GCA_040389345.1 Patescibacteria group bacterium | reverse complement strand
AATGAGATGACTGCGAATCTTCCATGGGTGTCCAGGGCTTCAAACCCTTTTGTGAGACCTTCTTCCAAGGCAGCAAGTTCCCCGTTCACCGCAATGCGCAAAGCCTGAAAGGTACGTGTCGCTGGATGGATCTTGAAACGTTTGTGTGAAGCAGGAGTGGCAGCTCCCACAGCTTCAAGGAGATCAAACGTTGTTTTGAAAGGCTTTGTCTCTCGCCTGTTCACGATCTCGCGAGCGATCTTTCTCGACAATTTCTCTTCTCCGAATCCCCTGAGGATCAGTTCGATCGATTCTTCATCCCAGGTATTGAGGATCATCTCTGCAGACACTGACGCGTCGCTGGGATCCATGTTCATGGAGAGAGCCTCATCTCTTTGGAAGGAGAACCCTCTGCCTTCGGCATCCAACTGATCCGAGGAGATACCTAGATCAAATAGGATCCCATTTACCTTCTTCATACCAAGAGCTTCGAGTACCTGATCAAGATTTCTAAAGCTCTCTTGGCGAAAATAGGCCGTAGTGGTGAGAGTCCGCAACCTCTCTTCACTCCGTCTGAGGGCGTCGGGATCACGGTCAAGGCCGATGATCTCAACAGCGTCATGGAATCGTTCCGCAACCAGAGCACTGTGCCCTCCGGCTCCCAAGGTCCCATCCAGAAAGATCCCTCCTTCTGTAAGGCTCAAAGAATCTATCGATTCGTGTAAAAGAACTGAAACGTGTATACCCTCTGTGATATCAAGGGGTGTCATTAGCGTATTCCGATAGTGCCGAGCTTCTCGGCCATCATGTCGGCCTGAGATTCGATGCGCTTCTTATAGGTATCCCATCGTCGTTCGTTCCAGATCTCGATTCGATCTGATACTCCCGCAAAGACGACTGGTGTTTTAAGATCCCCGAATTCCCGCAAATAATCCGGTATCAAGATCCTCCCCATCGAATCCACATCGATCTCCGATGCCCCAGAGAACATGAAGCGAGAGAAGCCTCGGGCATCTGCCTGCTTCACATCGAGCTTAGACATCTCCTTGGCTATGACTTGCCACGTTTTGTGAGGAAAGAGGAAAAGACAGTTATCGAGTCCGCGAGTGACGACGACCTTCTTTCCAAGTTCGGCTTTGAACTTGGAAGGCAGAGAGATTCTTTTCTTCTCATCTACCGTATGTGTGTACTCGCCTATGAACATGTATATGATTTTGTGTATTCCCACTTTCTCCCACTCGTATGAAATTGTATCCCACCGTCATCCACTCTACCAGCCGAGTTATCCACTTTTCCTCTTGCCACCCTCCCCCATCTGTTTTGCAGTTTTAGATATGAAGAAGCCCCGACCGTAGTCGGGGCGTACAAATACAACTTCTTCTTAGATCTTCCGCAAGAGCGAGCGAGGGCGAATGAAGAGCAGATACAGCATCGGCACATCGATGATGAGGAACACGATTGCCGGAGCCGCATCTCCAAACGTCCAATGCGGGATGGCCAGGACGCCGATAAGGCTTGAAAGGTTGAAAATGATCCAACCCTTCTTGCTCTCATTCTCCGGACGATACCAGGCCGAAACATACGTCGGCCAGGCAGCAATCAGGAGTGCGACGAGGCTGAGTGCGATACCGATGTTCGATTCGCCAAAATACATCCACGTGGCGATTGCGAACCCAGAAAGCATGAGGCAGATCCTGTCACGGCCATTCCACCCCTTCTCTCCGTGCCAAAGCGATAGAAAGAAGGTGGCCGAAGCACCGATGACAGCACCAACCAGGAGTCCACTCACCTTGTGCTGAGCGATCTGACCCGCGAGGGCGATGGTGTCGCCGGCTGCCCAGACAAGCCAGGTAGCCTTGCGAGGACTGGTTTCGCCCCGCACGATTGCTTTCAGGTATGGGTAGAATGCATACAGCAGCATGAGCCCCGAGAGGACTCCGAGCATCTTGTGAATGTCCATGAGCCACCTCTTGAAGAAGTTGTGAAGAACAGTTTGTTTACCTTGTAGTATTATATCATAGTTTATGCCTATTTGTCAATATATGAAAAAGCCGCAGGATCACTCCTTGCGGCTGCGTTTTCTGGCTGCGTGCATCTGGAGAGCTCGCGTTCGGAGCTCCTTACGAAGCGCGGTGAGCCGAGCCTCAAGATGCTTGGAAGTGAATGGTTCCTTGATCAGCTCTTCGGCGATGGATCTGCGAGCGTCGATCGGATTAATGATGATCGAATGCCCTCTGAGCTTCGCAGTGCGATACCAGACGAGGATCGCGATCTTCGTATTCACTTGCAATCGCCGAGTCCCATCACGAACATTGGCGAGTGACTGGCGGCTGATACCTACTTGGGGAGCAAGTCGATCAAGAGTAGTGAGACCTTCAAGTTGCCTCTTGATCTCCTCGATCGCCTTGGTGAGTTCTTCCTCAGGAAGCCTCGCTCTGGCCATACGGTTCTCCAGTTAAGTCTAGGAGAACATTACGACAAAATTTCTTAAAGTCAATTAATTCTTTGGCCTGAGGGTTGGGAAAAGGATCACCTCCTTGATGTTGTGAGTATTGGTGAGAAGCATGGCCAGTCGGTCGATGCCTATGCCGACGCCGCCGGCTGGAGGGATGCCGTGCTCCATGGCTTCTATAAAATCTTCGTCGAGAACCTGAGCATCCTTCTCTCCTTCTTCTTTAAATTTTTCTTGTGCTTCAAATCGCGCTCGCTGATCAATGGGGTCATTGAGTTCTGAAAAGGCCTTCACGAGCTCTGTGCCACCGATGACAAGCTGGAAAGCTTCTACGATCCCCTCTTCTCCTTTCTTTTTCTTTGCAAGCGGCAAATAATCCTGTGGATAGTCGATGATGAATGTGGGCTGGATCAACTTTGGCCTTACGGCTTTCTTATAGATATTGTCCATCACTTTGTAGTACGAATCTGCTGGAGACAGTTCGATCCCAAGCTCCATCGCCTTCTCCCTGAGGTCTTTCTCAGTCGCAGTGGCTGGATCATTGATGCCCGCAAAACGCTTGAGGAGATCGAAATAGCGGACTACTTCAAAGTCTGACCCGAAGTCGATCACCTCGCCTTCCCATTCGATAGTATCTTTATCAAAAAGCTTCTTCACGATGGTCTTCATCATCTTCTCGACGAAGTGCATCTGCCTCTCTGCATCTGAATAGGCCTCATAGAATTCAAGCATGG
>JAZKAE010000029.1:0-8825 GCA_040389345.1 Patescibacteria group bacterium | reverse complement strand
ACGAATGATGATCTCGGTAATATAGAAACTGCATTTACAAAAGGTGCGACCGTAGATGGAAAGGCGTTCCCTGGCCGCACATCAGGCTCAACATTCGTAGATTCAGGTTTGTATACAGCGATGGCAACAAAGTGGGTGAACAACGGAGGCGTTTTGAAAGATTTTCTCGACAAGTTCCCGACTAAGAAATACGTATCCCCTTCATCCACGACCAGTGTCGATGCTACAATAAAGTCACTTGGTAACTAAACATATTAAATGTCTCTCTTTGACGGAGTAACAATCGGAGGAGGAAGCAACGCATCGAGTGCCTCTCCAGGTGCCAGTGCTAATCCCGGTGCATCTTCACCGTCTTCCTCTGGACTTTTTTCTGGTGTAAGCATTGGAGGAGCTCCAGCATCAGCACCAGCTCCATCAACAGATTTTCATACAGCAATAGCTCCCACAAAACTTCCTTCAGATGCACCTCAGACGAGCGGTAGTGATTTCTGGCAATCAATCAAGGATCATGTGGGAGGCGCACTCAAGACCGCGAGTGATTTTGTGGGAAGTATGATGCCATCAAAATCTCCTCTCGGAGCTCTTCAGGATCTCATAGAACCGCCTACAGCAGCCGAAGTGAACAGTGTAAAACCAGGATGGGAAACAACGGCACTCGAGTTCCCTTCTACATTGGCGGAGAATCTACCTATCGTCGGGCCTATCGTTGCGGCCGCGCACAATGATCCAGAAACGCTCAATGATGTCACTTTGAAGGATACGATAGGTGCATTACCAGAAGCTGGTCAGGAACTCGTCAAAGGCTTTATTGCGGAACCTATCGTTACTCTTGCGGGTGCGGCTATTGCACCTTTCAGTACGAAGAATGCACAGATCAATGTGAATATTCCTGGTCTCGGACAAGTGACGAATGCTCAATACCGCGTTGCACAAGATATCCAAGACGGAACTCCACCGTGGCTTGCGGTCACCAAAGAAGCCCCTACAGCAATATTCGATGGTCTCATGTTCGCATCGATCGCAGAAAAGATCACTATGCCTCGACCTGAAACAGTCATGAGTGCAGAAGCTCCAGAAGGTGTATCGGCAAAGAGCCAACCATCTAGCTTCCGCATGTATCGCGAGCCAGTCGCCACAAACCCAATGACGGACGAGCAGATACAGACTATCGCAAAACAGAAAGGCATAACCCTCCCAGATTCATACAAGCCTGATCAGCCTACATATTTCCGTGTGACCGGAAAAGGCAATGGAAAGGTTATCGGGGAATTGGTCCAGATACGTCCTTCATATCTCGAAGAGTTCAAGAGCAAGTTCGGTGGCAATGCTTCTCGTGTACCGGAACAGGCTGTTTTACCTGTCTATCAGCAGGAAACGAGCGTACAAGCAATCCAACAGGGCATGGCAGAGGCGAAAGGAGGCCCGGAGATAAGCGTAGGCACGCCCCAGACACCAGCAGCTCCTCAAGTCAGCCCAGATATCCAAAAAGGCATAGATGACACTGTAGCGGCCGTTAAAGAGGCTCCAGCAGTACTCGCGATCACAGAGAAGGCTCCTACCGCAGCCGAAAAGTTGCCCGCGCTATTCCACGGTACTTCATTCGAGAATGCGGATTCTATCGACAAGAATGGTATACAAATACAAAATAAAGAGTTCAATTCTCCAGGCTTGTCTTTGAGCACGAGCGCCGATACAGCACGTGCATTTGGTGGGCGTGGTGAACCAGAGAAGAGTGCTCTATTCAATGCTTCACTCAAGCCAGACGCGAAGATCGCAGATCTTGGGGACATGATGAAACAGGTCAATGCAGATAATTTTGAAACGAAGAGCGAGGCGGAAGATGCGGCGATACACCTTGCTTCGAAACAAGGATTTGATGCTATCGACCTTCGAGATGCAAAATCTTCTCTCTACAAAGGTCATGGTGAAATCCGCGTATTCAATAAGGATGCGATGCTCGTACAAAGAGCCGCCGGATCCGCATCTCCTGCTCCAAAAGAGGTATCACCTGAGAAGAAAAAGAGGGAAGTCAACAAGTTCAAAAATAAGAACAAGAAGGCTATCACGCGAGCAGAGGGCGCTTTGCAGAAGAAATATGCCAATAGTCCGGAAGCACATGAGCATCTTGGCCAGGTACTCGTTGAAATGGAACTCGCAGAAAAAGGACGCAGAGACTTCGTTGATACTCAGAAAGGTATGGAGGTTCGTGCCATCTCGTCCACATTTCCAAAATGGGTACCGGAAGATCTACGTAGCAAGTCTCTATTCGAGAAAGTCATTCCAGACCTCAACAAAATTAAATACCCTACAGGTTCGCGCCAGAGAGATCTCTACAATGCTATTTTGTCAGAGGTAAATGATCGAGCCGGCATTGACACAAAAGACATAAGAAGTGATATAATGCAGAAACATGAAGACAATCTCAAAGGAGAAAATGCAGGACCTAACGATCGCAGCGCTCAGGGAAGCGAAGGAAGAGGAGAGCTCGACGCCAAAAAAGAAGCCGACAAAATCTTCGGAGAAGAAGTAAAGACCCCACAAGAAACAAAGACAGAATCTAGTTCTCCGGTAGAGAAAGCTGTCGCATTGAATGGTCTTGAAAACGACATACCTCTAAAAACGGCTATTGCTGCTCACGAAGGCACGAGTATGTATCCAGAAAAACGAGGTCAATCGAGAATAGACGATTATGTGCAAACTCTTACATATGACTATGAGGAACTGAAGAAATATGCAGATACTCCAGAGAAGCAAGCAATTCTTGATAAACAATTTACAGCCCTACGAGAAGGCTACCGAGATAGGAAAATAGCTCTCTTGAATGCCGAAGGAAGGACAATATCACCAATGATTACTGGACCGGCAAACTTTCCTGTTGCCAAAAACAGAACCCGATTGGATGCAGCTAATAAAAAGAGGGAGGAGATGCTTGATTTTGAGAAGCGCATGATGAACAAGATCAAAAATGAAATGAATCCTCGCACATTCAACGGCACAGATCAGAAGACTATTGATGACATGTCGAAGAGGCTCCAGGAGCTCAAAGATACTCAGTCACGCATGAAGGAAGCGAACAAAATCATTCAGAAAGGTGAAAATGTTTCGGCCGAACTAGAAAAATTGGGGTACAAAGACACAGATATCAAAGCTCTTATGGATGGAGACTTCGCCGGTAGAAAAGGATTCCCTTCGTATGCTCTTACGAGTGTCAACAACAAAATAAAGACTTTGGAGAAGAGGCTAGAGGATACTTCTGCCAAGCGTGAGAAGGCGGATACTACTGGCAACGAAGTCATGCAATATGGAGATACTACGATTACAAAGAACTTCGACGAGAATCGTGTGCAGGTGACTTTCAAAGAGAGGCCTGATCAAGCGATGATAGACAAACTCAAGGCTCGCGGATTCAAATGGTCACCTACCAATAATGCATGGCAGCGCATCCTAACCAACAAGGCAGTATATGATGCGAAGATACTCGTGAAAGATACCCTCACACCGGACCAACTCGAAGACGCTCGAGAAGCCGAGCTCTTGAAAAAAGCTCCCAAAGGCAATGCTTCGGCTCCTCTACAAAAAGATGCATACAAAGGAGAGAAGGATCTAACTATTGGCATACTCCAGAAGCTCGAGGGACGCACCACTGTTTCCAAGCAGTTCATATCAGATCTATCCAATTCCGCAGAGCTCAAGCAAAATGAGCGCGATATTGTGCGTGACGTACTCAATCAGTATCCGGACAAGAAGGATATACCTGTAAAAGACTTCGCTAAAAAAGTGAAGGCGGAATTGTTGCCATTGGATTTCATATCAAGCGAAGGTACAGGAGAAACAAAGTATGAAAATATCACTCTTCCTGATGAAGAACGTGGACCGGTATCAAATTATGAAGAGCATATTTATCAAAGTCCCGTGAAGACATCGGCTGGCAATATTCATTTTAGAGATGAACAAAATACTAATTATTTTGGCCATACCCGTATCGAGGATTTACCTATATCTAATAAGACGAAATACTCAATTTCAGAAGGTGAAGGTACCAAAGATTTAGGGATATATACGCAACCGCAAGGTCCGGCGGGTGATATGCGTCGTATAGCAGATGGATTCAAGACAAAAGAAGAAGCTCAAAAACATATAGATGCTCTACCGGAAGGTGGAACTCGCCGTGTTATAGAAGTCCAGAGTGATCTATATCAGAAAGGAGGATTGGAAAAAGAAGAAGAAAAGGATCTAGTAAATGATCAGCGAGAGGGTGATGTTCAAACAGAGGGTTTCAAAAAACTCAAACAATATAATAATCCTACCGCCCACTTCCGCATGGTCCGTGAAGAGGTCAAACAGGCTGCTGTAGACGGCAAGACCAAGCTCCAATTCCCTACCGGCGAGACGGCGATGAAGATTGAGGGACTAGGGGACAAAGAAAGCTGGTCGCACGGCAATGATTTTCACGCCGGAATGGACCTACTTTCAAGAGACCTGACCCCTGATATTATTGGAAAAGAGGTCACAAATCTGGCGGGTATTCATTGGATCATCACCGATGTTCTTGGTGACGGAAAGTTCAAGGCTATACAGAAAAGATACATGGACGATATGGAAGCAAAACTTGCTGGAAAACTTGAAACATTTTCAGAGGAGAATCTTCACAATGTGGGTACGCCAGAAGGAAAAGAAAAATATCTGAATGCTCTCAAGGAAACCTTCGATATCTCCGGAAAGATAGACACCAACAACCCTATCTACCGCTTCTACGAAAAGGATCTCGCGCGCTATCTCAAGAGTACATACGGCGCGAAGACTATCACCGATCCTCAAGGTGTCACATGGAATGAGGTGAAAGTGGACCCTCTCGAGGCATATAGGCCTGTCCAGGCCTTCAGTAAAGGGGCTGGAGACATGCAGAGTATCGAACAGGGTATATCCCAGTACGTCAGCGACAATAAAGCCTCTCTAATGAAGGAATACGAGGCGGAGAACGGCATTGTGTATAACGTCGACAAGATGAAGGAGCTTCTTCCTGGCCATGCAGAGAATCGAACCATGTCAGAAGCCTTCCATACCCCTGCCGCGCAACTCATCGGAGAGATGGTCCGCGAGGCCATAGACAAGAATGCCGGTAGCGGCAAAAAGATTGTTTTCTTCGCCGGATCTCCTGGAGCTGGAAAGACGATGGCCATAGACAACTATTTGGACATGAAGGACGAGAGAAAGAATCTCGGAGCCGTCATCGATGGAACCCTTGCAAGTGATCGCTCTCTCAATGAAATGAAGAGAGCTCTTGGTCGTGGTGAGAAAGTGGATATCTACTATGTTGATAGCTCCCCTGAACAGATACTGAAGAATCTCGTAAAGAGGGCGCAGGATGGTGGTAGGACCGTTCCTATAGAAACGGTATTCAATGCCTTCCTGAAGTCTCGCCAAAACATATTTAAGGCGATGGGACGCTTTGATGATAACCCTAATTTCAATGTTCATCTCATCGACAACACGGAATTGGCCGATCCAAAGTTCCCTATCGACCCTATTGACCATCTAAAATCGAAGCCGTATACTGAAAATACGGTAGCCGCATTAAAAAATGATGCCTATTCTAAGCTAGATAAATTATATGAACAAAACAAAATCACAAAAGAAATCTACGAAGGTTTCACGAGAAGGAGGGGAGAGCTTGCGCCAAGCAAATCAGCAGGAAGGCCGAAGGTTCGGTCTTTCACTGGTGAAGAATCTCAAGAAGAATCACGACGAGGGACACAAAACGTTATAGGAGCTCAAGGTTCTGTCTCCAGCGAGACCCCCATGTTCCCGAAGGAACAAACTCGCATCGGAGAAGGTCAGCAAGCTGGCCAACCCACCAGTGGAGGGCATTTTCTGAATGTTGGAGACAAAACTCAAAGTTCCTATGAGAAAAGTATAGCAAAAACAAAAGTGCCAGACAATGGTTCCATGACCTTGAACATGGAGATTATTCCAGGCCTCAACAAGACAATAGCGGAAGACATCATGCCGAACGCCAAAGCCACTGTCGGTGGTATAAAATCAGCGATGAAAGAGATCGCGACATGGTTCAATCCTACAGGTGCGGCCCCAAAAGAGGCACTCGATATCATGATGAAAAATAAGGGAGATTTCGAGAGACATATATTCCGTCTCGAACAAGCTACGAAGAACATCAAGAAGATGTGGGACAAGCAACCGGAAGCGGCACGCCTTGATTTCATGCACAAGGTAGAGACCGGAGAAGCGGTGCCGGAAGAGTTCAAGGCCATCGCCGATATGTACCGCGAGCGTCTCGACAATCTTCACAATGAGCTCCTCAACTACAAAGACGTTAATTTCCTCGAAAACTTCTTCCCTCACTTCTGGGAGGATAAGGATCAGGAGGGTATTGTCAGGAAGTTCATCCCGGGCATGGTCAGCCGCCGACCACTTCAAGGACCAAAGCCATTCATGAAAGAACGTGTCTTTGAGAACATCCAGGAGGGTATCAAGGCTGGCTTCAAACTTCGAACTTCGAATCCCGAAGAGCTCATGCAGACATACGAGACTAACGTCAAGAAGTTTGTCATGGCTCAGAATATCAAGAACGACATGACCGAAAAAGGCTTCTGGAAGTTCGTTCCTATGGGTGAGAAGCCGCCTACAGACTTCGTGAAGATCAATGACGCTATTGCAGAGATTTACTATAAGGAAAATAAGACACTCACAGAGTTCTACGATGAGCACCTCATGAACAGTTTGAACAATCTTGCGAAAGACCTCGGCATCAAACACGAGAGGCTTTTGACCTTCAAAGGCAGGGGCAAACGTGGTGCCGCCGGACTATCGATGACTGGAAAAAATGAAGTATGGACTAAGTTCGGATCTCCAGAGAATGTCCTTATGCACGAAATAGGCCACCAAATTGACGACAGATACGGTCTTAAAGACAAGCTCGTAATGGACCCAACCTACAAGAAGGAATTGCGCGCCCTGGCCGACAAGAGAATGGGTGATGTTCCAGCCGATCAAATCAGTGACAAAGACAAGGCCTATATTCGAAAAGGCGAGGAGAAGATGGCTGTGATGTTTGAAGCATATCTACATGCACCAGATATGTTCAAAGAAGTAGCTCCGAAGACATATCAATGGTTTCTCGGCTTCATGGGTTCTCATTCAGAATTGCGACCGATCCTCGACCTCAAACCGTCTCTTGTCCTCGGTTCGAATCAAAAAACACTTGAAGGTCCAATGATCAAAGGTGGTGAATATTATGCTCAGAAGGATGCCGCGCGCCTCGTGAACAACCATCTCTCAAGAGATTTCATATATGAGACGGCCCTCGGTACAGGCATGATGAACATCAAGAATACCCTCAACACATTTCAGCTCGGCTTCTCTGCTTTCCACCTCACAATGGAGACGCTCGATACTGTCGTCACCAAGTTCGGCATAGGTCTATCACGCATCGCGACCGGTCATGCATTCTCTGGTTTGGCCGACATCGCGAAGTCTCCAATCGCCCCCTACTCATTCTTCAAGGACGGACAAAAGTTTTTCAATGATGATCCTATGCTCAAAGACATTGAAAAAGCCATCTTCACTGGCGGAGCGTCCTTAAAAGCTCGTCAATACTACAAAAACACAGTCTTCGATACCTTCATGAAGAATGCGCGAGAAGGAAACTATCTCGGCGCGATGTTCCGCGCACCTTTGGCAGCAGTCGAAGCTACGATGCGACCTCTTTTCAGTTACTACATCCCTCGTCTCAAAGTCGGAGCCTTCCGGGACCTCTATGCCCAGCAACTCCAGCAATTCTCAAAACAGATACAGAGCGGGGAAATGACACAGGATCAAGTGGCTCGAATGTCATGGAACAATATCGAGAACCGCATGGGAGAGATCAACTACGATAATCTGTTCTGGAATAGAACCCTCAAATCATCGGCTATGCTTATGTTCCGTTCCGTCGGCTGGAACCTCGGTACTATACGTGAGATCGGCGGCGCTGTACTCAAAGACCTTCCTGGCGAGGCTAAAAAGGCTGCGGGAGGCAAGGGATTCACCTTCACCTCTAAGATGTCCTATGTCCTGTCCCTGTTCTTCGTGACGGGCATTATAGGGGCTATATATGAATATCTGCATACAGGTCAAGGTCCTTCTGGCACTATGGACCTTTACTACCCGAAAAACGGCGCAAAGACTGCTGCCGGCGATGATCAGCGCGTCGAGTTCCCAACCTACCTCAAGGATATCTGGCAATATACTCACCAACCCATACAGACTGTCGCCGACAAGTTCGCGCCGGAGTTCACCGCCCTTATCGAATTGCTCCGCAACAAGGATTTCTATGGAGACGACATCCGCAATACGAATGACAATCTTGGCGATCAAGCGAAGCAGGTAGCGGTCTTCATGGCGGACCAATTCATCCCGTTCTCAGTCGCGAACGTCAATCAGCAGCTTAAAGGCCAATCGACCACAGAACAGAACATCGAATCTTTCCTCGGAATCGTGAATGCACCAAAGGCGGCCATACAGACTTCATGGCAGGCAGGCCTGGCACAGATATACACAGATCAGGTAGGTCAGTCGGGTCCGCGCACACCGGAACAGAAAGCGATTGATCTCGAGAAAGCGAAGGCACGCCAGGAGATAAAAAACGGAAACTACGATACTTTGAAACAGCTTCTGCTTCAGGGGGTAGTCAAACCTGCTGGCGTAAAAAAGTTCATAGCCGATTCAAAGCTCAACACTAACCAGAGAATGTACGAAGGACTTTCGAAAGAGAATAAAGCAAAGTTCAATGATACATACGGAGATCAACTCAAGAACCCTTCGGCTCC
>JAZKAE010000028.1:0-3483 GCA_040389345.1 Patescibacteria group bacterium | reverse complement strand
ATTGTATCAGAATTGACGATTTGAATAATTCAAGGTATTTTATGCATATCCGCAATGTCGCGGGTCCGTTCTTTCAGGCCAATGCGCACTCTCCGCCGCTGGTTCGACCAGGCCCGCACCTCGGGCTGGATGCTCCTCGCCACCCTCGCTGTGGGCATCGGGCTCTATGCCCTCGCCTACAACCTGCCGCTCCTGCTCGACGTCCCCACCAGGCTCCTGATCCTCGCCGTGCTCGGCCCGATGGGTCCGGCGGTGGCGGTCGTCTTGCTCGGGAGCCGCAGCGCCGTGACCTTCGGGTACTCGGCACCGCCTCGCAGCTCGCTCTACGCCCTCGTCGCCGTTTTCCTCGCCGTCGCGATCCTGATCTTCGGGAACCTGGCCGGGAACAACGATCCGCGCTTTGGCGGAGGCTGGGGTCCGCAGCTCCAGTTCGTGCAGATCCTCATCGGCTTCTTCGCGCTCTCCGCGTTCCTCGCTCTCAAGAATCCTCGTAAGATCTACGAGGAGAGGCGCCAGGAAAAGAAGCCAGAGCCTGCACGTCCCAAGCTCGCGCTCATGTAGCCACTACACGGCGTCACTTCGGTGACGCCTTTTTTCTTTTCAAATTGCATCTTTTGGCTGGGCGAGTAGTATGGGCCAAAGATCCCTTTGCCGGAGACACTCATGCGTAAACTGTTCTGCATTGTCTGGGCGCTCACGAGCATCTGCTGTTTCCTCATCTTCTTCTATATCGAGTATCACGCAGATGGCCTGAAGCATCCACTGGTTCTCTTCGACATCGTTCTTCTCCTCATCTTGGCTCTCTTTCTCTCCTACGCCATCTGGCAAGCCCGACCACGGATGATCCACTGACCCGACCCTTGTGGTCGGTTTTTTATAAAGATTGACAATTAGTATTAAAAATGATGATATCAGTGCATGCCAAAGTTCGCTTTGGTGGCCATTAGTGAATCTTCTCGATTCGCATCGCAAGCAGCCGAACCCTTCGGCCACGCGATCCATACAGGTGATGGGGAATCTCCAAGGAGGAGATAAACATGAGACCGTACATTATCAACCTGACTGACTACCTGATCCGTGCGAATCATTTTGACAAGATCACGTGGATCAGCGAACCAGCAGCTATCCTCGATCACATCGCCGTGATGCTACGCACCGGCGAAGTGAATGAGATGTCCCCAGGGAAACTTGGTGAGATCCTGGGGTCCTTCGAAGTGGGAGATGTCCCCACTTCCCAGGAAGAACTTTTGAAGGACTTGAAGTTCGCAGGCGACTGCGAGGCATTCCTCCGAAGTCTCGTCTCGATCTGCCTGGCCCACGCGATCTTGAACCGGCTCTACAACAAGCACTGCATGGAACCATTTCAGCGCAAGCAAGCGAAAAGTGATACAACTCAGTATCGTGAGCCTGATCGTGCCGAGCTCATGCGCTTGCAAGAATTACACAACAGGTAAGCAGACTCACCTCAAGACAACAGCGTCACTTCGATGACGCTTTTTTTATTCGCTCGGTTTTATAAGCCCAAGCTTCTCCAGACGGGCGGTGATGCCGCCGCGGTTACGACCAAACATTTTCATGAGGAGAGATATGGTGGAGCCCTCCTCAAAGGCTTCCTTTAGCTTTTTATCATCTTCATCCGACCATCTCTTGCCTGCATTAGGTAAACCTTTTTTAACCTTTGGGGACTTCACCAGATCGACTGACCCACCGGAGGCTTTTATAAAATTTGTATGCAGCGTCTCAAGTTCGCTCTTGGGAATATTTTGAAACCGCGCATCCACTACTTCCGAGAAAGTTCTGAACTCGATATCCACTTCAAGCACTTCCGGATGCACCTTGAGCGCCGCTTGGTTATATCCAGCTAGGTAAAGTCCTGAGAGTGTTCGCACTCGCGAGAGAGCCACGTATCCTTGTCCTTCGACGAATGCCGAGCGCAGATCGACGTAGGCAGAGTCGAGGCTCATCCCTTGGCTCTTGTGGACGGTCATGGCCCACGCGAGACGAAGCGGAATCTGGCTGATCGCCGCGAGCTTTTTGTTGTTCTCCTCGACCGCCCACTCTACTGGTTCTGCGAGGATCTCTTCCCTCCTTCGCGTACGGACGATCGGCCACTTCATCATCGAATCAAATCCGACCACTTCTCCGAGCGTCCCATTCACATACGTCCCGTTATGAGAATTCTTGGTGAACATCACGACCGCACCGACCTTGAGGTACAAATTCTCCGGAGACAGACAGCCCTTCATGAGCTGAGCGATGAGGGCTGGGCGCCCGGTCGAGGTCATCCTAAACGACTTCTCATCTCCTTCGATGTGCGAGAGCGCGACGTGGTTCAGCCGATCGACATCCTCGTTGTGAGAGAAGAGTTTTGTGACCTCCGATGCATCAAAATCATCCGGATCGTTCAAGCGGTTATCAAGAAGCTTCCTGTGCGTATCGGTGATCTTGTTTTTCCTAAGCGCGGTGAGGAGTTCTAGGAACACTGGATCCTCTTGGCGATGCTGCTCGGAGAGATAACAGACCAGAGGATTGGCGGTCTTCCACGCCTCAGAGGCAAAGGCGAATTCTATCTTAGTATTGCGAGAGACTGGTGGCAGCTGAAAAAAGTCACCGACGAACACCACTTGGAGTCCGCCGAATGGTTCGTCCGAGAGCTTCACCGCACGGCATACTCTATTTATAGAGTTCAGAGTTTCTGCAGGGAGCATGGAGACTTCATCGATGATGAGGACTTTGGTCTTTGATATCCGCTTCACAATGTATTCAGTCGAAGCGATACGGTCGACGTCGTAGTCAGTGAGGAAACTTGAGATCCCGATCCCTGCCCACGAGTGGATGGTCTGCCCGCCGATGTGCGTCGCAGCGATCCCGGTCGATGCAGTGACCGCCGGCTCGATGCCCCGCGCGCGCAGATATGCGACGTAGGCATTCACCGTGTGGGATTTGCCCGAACCCGGCTCTCCGGTCAAAAATACATTGGCTCCGGTTTTAAGTATCGAGAGTGCTCGCTCTTGGGTCATCCGGCTATTCTAGCATTGTGTGCCTGAGGCCAAGCTTTACATAGGCCCCGCCTATGTATGTGGATAACTACAGATAGAAAGCGACTACTCCAAATTTTGGAAGCTTCTCCTTATAGCCTGGGTACTTCATGTAGATCTTTTTGCAATCACTGGTCGAAGCTTGGTCAGGCATTATCTTCTTAAAGTTGATCTTCCGAAACATCGCGTCAAGGCTTTTGTAAACCTCAACTTTTTTAATCTTTTTCTCGACACGTTCTTTGCCACAAACAAAGACTAGTACATCACCTTTCTCAATTTTTCTATATTTATCTGTTGCAGCTCGGGTTTCAACCTTTTTCTTGCCACTTGATATTTGATCGAAATTAATTCGATCCTTTGCGTTGAATCTAAGGATTCGGGTTTTCATAGGCGGAGACGGCGAGATTCGAACTCGCGAGGGCGTTTAAAGACCCTGCCTCTTTAG
>JAZKAE010000027.1:0-8078 GCA_040389345.1 Patescibacteria group bacterium | reverse complement strand
AATAATTAAGCAATTTAGAACTCTGCCAAAAACTCTACAAGACACATATCTCTCATTGAAAATTGTCCCGTCTTATATTCTCGATTAAGAATCATCTTGATCAACCTAACGATTCGCATTCCGTGCTAGTCTGAATATATGAAAAAAATACAATGGACCAAGGTCACCTGGTATTCAAAACTTGCTACTATCCTCCTCCTCATGGGAGCTTTTCCTGCTTTGGCTTTCTACATTGGCACGCAGTATGAAGAAACCATGACAGCTACAACCTATCTTGCTGATGAGATCTCCCTTTAGAATAGATATGATATAGTAGTGTCCCATGAATATCCTCTTTGCGTATCTCAAGCGCTACTGGAAGATGTGCGTGCTCGTCATCTTCCTGGCTGCCGTGAACCAGGTTTTCTCGCTCTTTGAACCGATCATTTTTCAGCGCATCATCGACAACTATGCTCTCAAATTCCACGAGATCAGTAGAGCCGAATTCTTGCACGGAACCATTCTCCTTCTCCTAGTTTTTATTGGCAACGCTTTTATCTCGCGCATTGCCAAGAATTTCCAGGACTATTATCTAAACACGGTGAGCCAGAGGTCGGGGGCAGATATGTATAGAGAGGGAGTGAAGCACTCGCTCGATCTGCCGTATTCTGTCTTTGAAGATGAGAGGAGCGGCGAGACCTTGGGCAAGCTCCAAAAAGCTCGTCAGGATACAGAGAAGCTTATAACTGACACCATCAATGTGGTGTTTGTATCAACCATAATTCTCATCTTTGTCCTTACATACACCGCTCTGGTCTACTGGGTCATCCCACTTATTTATATAGGCATGATGGTTGTGGTCGGAGGCATCACCGTTCTTTTTTCAAAAAAGATAAAAACGATCCAAAAGACGATCGTTGCTGAGACGACGGCTCTCGCCGGAGCGACCACTGAATCACTTCGAAACATCGAACTCGTGAAGTCGCTCGGCCTGTCGACTCAGGAAGTGGATCGCCTGAACTCCGTGACCGAGAAGATCTTGGCCCTTGAGCTAAAGAAATTGCGCTATCTGCGCATGCTCGACTTTGTTCAAGGGACAGTCACTAACTTTATACGCGCCGGGATCTATTTCTTCTTGTTCTATCTTATTTTTGTGCAGAAGATCACGCTTGGCGAGTATTTATCACTGAGCTTCTACTCATTTTGGCTGTTTTTCCCTCTTGCTCAGATCGCTCCGTTCATCAGCACGTACAGACAAGCCGAAGCATCGCTTGAGAACTATACCAAGCTCATGAACACTCCGGCGGAGCCAAAAGCAGAGAATCCAAAAGCCCTGGGCCAAGTCACCACGCTTGAATTCAAGAATGTCTCTTTCGGGTATCGATCGAGCACGTCTCAGGCCCTTTCTCAGATCTCCTATCAAGCATCGCGCGGAGAAACTATCGCCTTTGTAGGGCCTTCGGGCTCAGGCAAAACTTCGCTCGTAAAGCTTTTAGTGGGATTATATGAACCGACCGAAGGATCGATCAACTACAACGGCATTGCCTATAATGAGATAGACAAAGAAGAGCTCCGCACTCAGATCGGATTCGTTACCCAAGACACCCAGCTCTTCTCAGGAACGATCAGAGAAAACCTCTTGTTCGTGAATCCTAAAGCGACCGATGAAGAATGCCTTGATGCGCTTCATAAGGCCCAGTGCCAGAATCTTTTGGAGAGAGGAGGTCAGGGATTGGATACAGTGATCGGCGAAGGAGGAGTGAAGGTGTCTGGCGGAGAGAAGCAGAGGCTCTCCATCGCTCGGGCGCTTCTGCGAAAGCCAAACATCCTGATCTTTGACGAAGCGACGAGCGCCCTTGATTCGATCACCGAAGCTGAGATAGGCAAGACCATTCGAGATGTGTCTGCGCTTAATTCCCACATTACTGTGCTCATCGCCCACCGCCTCTCGACCATCATGCATGCAGATCGGATATATGTGCTTGAGAAAGGCATGGTTGCCGAAGAGGGAACTCATGATGAGCTTATAGATAAAAAGGGATTGTATCAGGCGATGTGGAGACAACAGATCGGAGAGCGAGTATAGTGTGTCATAATCAAACGAGAGCTGCGTCTGTAGAGTTAGGTATTTATAATCAACACATATATGGATGATCAACACACACAATTACCAGAGGACAAGACAACTCCAGACGATCTAGTTTCTCCGGCCAACACCGAGAAGCTCTATGGAGACAGAGCAGATGAAGAAGAAATTCGTCCTGGAGAAACAGAAACCATAGAAACTGCGCTCCCCGATGCCCCTGATGATGTTTCTGAGAACATGTTTCCTGGAGGTACGAATTAGGATGAAAAAAACTTTTGCAGAGAGAGTGTATGAAGTAACTTCACATGTCCCTCGAGGAAAAGTGGCCACCTATGGTCAGATCGCACGGCTTGCAGGATCTCCTGGGGCCGCTCGGGCTGTCGGACTTTGCATGAGGAACAATACGGATACAAAAAAAGTCCCGTGCCACAGAGTTGTTGGATCAAACGGAGCTCTCACTGGCTATGCATATGGAAAGGGAATTACTACCAAGCATGAGATGCTTGTGAAAGAGAAAGTAAAATTTGTCGGAAGTCGGGTCGATCTGCGATCGTCACTTTGGAATCATGAGTAAGGTCCATACAGCGATCATCGCGCTACTGGCCGCATGTCCACTTTACTGCAGAGCACACCTTACAGAGAACGGACATATTGCCGACCATGGTTGGCACATTATATTGTTTCTCATCGCGATCCTTGTATCTGTCTGGATCATCCTAAAAAAGGATTAGTTGGGATGAGGGCGCGCGAACGTCTATGTATGTATGAAATGGAACGAAGTCACGTGGTATTCGATGGCTGCCTCGGGAATGTTTTTCCTTGTACTTCTACCATCACTCATTTTCTATATAGGTAAGCAGTATCAGCAGGTCGCGAATACCTATAGTTCCGCTCAAGATATTCTTTTGAATGCTCAGCAGATGGTCGCTGAGCACGCCGCCTCATCCACTCAGCCTGTCAATACGAATCTATAAGGCTTGTCTTTCCACTTTCCTGCATAGTCAACGCCTATTCGCGGAGTACGGGCGATCTTTGAAGAGGGGATACGGGGAGCATCTTCGATCCACAGTCCAGATAGTCGCCCAAGCATCTTTCCATTTAAATTTTTATCTATCCCAAATTCGCGCGCCACACGGCCGGGACCTTTCACAGTGCGGGTCGAACGGATGAGGACCGCTGCGGGGAAGTCTTTTTCTTCGGTCACAATATTGAGCATAAAGTACATGCCATATATGAGGTACACATAGATCGTCCCAGCTCTCGCATGCATGACTTCCGTACGAGGGGTCCTGCCTTTCGAAGAATGAGAAGCGAGATCGTGTGGACCCACATAGGCTTCGACCTCCGTGATTGTATCGCGGACGATCGTGTCGCCGATCTTTCGCACAAGCGTCTTACCCACGAGGTCGCGGGCGACCACGAGAGTTTTTTGACCGAAGAATGAACGTCGAAGTAGAGCCATGATCTGATTATAACATTTGACACCACCTTCTGATTCTGGTTAGATTAATCCAGACCCCGCTCGTCGATTCACCCTCAACAAGCTCCTGTTCTTTCTCTTTTCCCTTATTCCCACCTCATGTATTGAGGAAGGCTCATGCAGCAAGTCGCACAGACACACTCAGGTGTGTCACAGTACTCTCCCTCGGCTCCCAAAGTAGTTCCCGCCCCCAGAGCCGAGATCGACCGCATCGTCGGTATCGTATCGTCAGCCCGCCGAGTGGAAGATGCCTCAAGGGGCCTCTCCGCCGTGCGAGCCGTCTGCAAGCCGCTCTACGATGCCGGCGCTGAACGCGCCGAAGTGCGGAAGTGGATCGACATGATCCACAACCCCGAGGGAGTACCTGCTGTGCGCAAGATGGTCGCCGAATTCCTGAAGCGGCCTCAGCCCACCACCCCTAACCTCGCGTAGCAACGCGCGCCCGAACTGAATTCAGTTCGGGCATTTTTCTTTTTATTTTATGCTAGGCTAGTACTATGTTATTTAAGAACTGGGCAAAAAATCTTTTGTTCCTTCTCGTCTATATTTTTTCTGGGATCTCTCTTATTACTATTATCGAAGGAGTGATGACGGGGACTGAGCTCACTCCGTTCAACACGGCCGCAGAGGAAGTGGTTCGGCATTTTCGCACGCCGTTCCTTACGAACTTTATGGTTGTTGTCACAAATGTAGGGAGCCCATTTTTTCTCTCCATCGCAGCGATATTCCTCGCGATCTTTATTGTCCTTCATAAAGACACGTACGATGCTCTGCTCTACATCGTCTCGATGATACTTGCCCTCATTTCGTTCACCCTATTAAAGAATCTCTTGCATCTTCCTCGACCTGAAGGGGGACTCATGCATCTCTTGAGCTGGTCTTTCCCTTCTGGGCACGCCACGGCAGCTACGGCCTTCTTTTTTGCCACTGCCTATTCATTCTTTGATCGATTCAAAAGCCCTCTTTGGAAAACGGTCCTCGTCGCCCTTTCTATAACCGGAGCGGGGCTTGTCTGTTTCTCGCGCCTGTACCTTGGTGTGCATTCGGCTCTTGATATCCTTGCTGGCATCAGCCTTGGGCTCCTCTGCGTGAGCTTTACAGTCCTTGTGTTCAACATCTTCCTCGAGGAGCGTCGATCTCTGAGAAGGCGCTTCTAACTCATTCAAAGAGGCCTGTGTGATAAGATGTGGCCATATACATCTAATAAAAATCTATGAATGAATTTTCATTTGAGATAAAACGATTGTTGAAGTTTTCAAGTTTCGTTGTGGTTGTGCTCGGGGTATTTCTGTTGTTCGCCGCTCTAAACTCGTTCAAGGAATGGCATGCATCAAATCAGGCCTATAACTCGATCTCAGTTACTGGGACTGGGGAGTCTGTCACTGTGCCAGATATCGCCGTCTTCTCCTTTAGCGTTTCTGCAGATGCAAAGACGGTCACTGATGCGCAGAATCAAGTGACCTCCAAATCAAACGATGTTTTGGATGCTCTCAAGGGTATGGATATCGAGGAGAAAGACATCAAGACTATCGACTACAGTGTCAATCCAAAGTATTCCTACACAAACTCAGTATGTTCCTCTACAGGCATCTGTCCTCCGGGCCGACAGATCCTCGACGGCTACACTGTCACTAACAGCGTCCAAGTAAAGGTGCGTAAGACCGATGATGCGGGCAAAGCTCTCGCTCTCGTCGGCGAGAAGGGTGCGACAAACATCTCCTCTCTCTCCTTTACTACCGATGATCCATATCAGGCGGTAAATGATGCCAAGGCCAAGGCTATCGATGATGCCCGCGAGAAGGCCGAGGCAATCGCAGATCACCTCGGGGTGAGGATCGTCCGAGTGGTCGGATATGAGGAGAACGGCGGAGCATATCCTATGTATGCCTCGGGCGGAGTGACCTCTGCCTTCAACAAGGCCATGGACAGCGTCGCTCCTGTGCCTATCCAAGTAGGGGAGAACAAGACCACCGCGACCGTGAGCGTCCAATACGAGATCCGGTAACCTCACCCCGGACTTTGTCTCGACCCTCTCCTAGGTCAGGCGAGGGGGAGGAAAAGAACCCTTTAACTAGGGTTCTTTTTATTCTTGCATTAACATAATATATGTGTTATAATATGCTAAGAACCTTAACCGGAGAGCCCCATGCTCATTTGGAATCACACAGCTCAGGCCGTCACATCTGGCTACAAGGGAATCGGATCATCAGTCCGCTTTCTGAAAGAAGGTGAGCGAAAGGCTCGCGAGCTCGGGTACAGGGATGGCCGCCTCTATGAGGTGCTTCCGGACCCAGAGCGTGAAGCTGAGTTTTGGCTGAGGACATATAAGTTCCTCTCTATTGACGATCCATACGACCCTCCAGCGATTGTTGTTGTGCCAGAGATGAATGACTCCACCGTAAACGCTCGGGTAGAGCGTTGGCACAATGCTCAGACAAGTCTCGTCCAATGTGTCAGGGAATTCCGTTGGGCGAACTCATACCTCGCTGAACCAAGGTATGCTGCGGGAATCTGTGGCACTACGTCGGAGCGCTTTCTTAGCTTCCTCCAGCGGAGAGGAGTCGTGAGCTACGAGATGCGTCGTACTGAGGAAGCTCATGTTGATTCATGGGAATCTGGTGGTCACTGGTACTCACGAGTCCGCACGATCGTAATCGACTGGACGTACCGTCAGTTCGACGCCACGTGTCCGTTTCCGTACATTTGGTCAACGCGCAAAAAAGCTGCTTGATCATCGCCCCGTGAAAGCTTTGCGGCTTTCACGGGGCTTTCTCTATATATTGACTCGACGAAGTATTATGTAGTATTATAGAAATACGCCACCGAGGCGTTTTTTAATACAATATGTCAGCACTCACCAACTACATCAGAGATACTCGCGGAGAACTTTCGCATGTCTCTTGGCCTACCCGACGACAGGCGATCGCCTTCACCGTCATCGTTATCCTGGTTTCCGTCTTTACCGCTTTCTTCCTCGGCTTCTTCGACTACATTTTCTCTCTTATCATCAAGAAATTCGTTATCTAGTTCGACTAGCTCACTACACGTAACATGACAAAACAAAAGCTCACTGAAGGACGAAATTGGTATGTGATCCACACCTATGCAGGATACGAGAACGCCGTCCAAAGAAACCTCAAGCAACGCATCGAGTCGCTTGGTATGGAAGACAAGATCTTTCAAGTGATCGTCCCTACAGAGAAGAAGATCAAGATCAAAGGAGGCAAGCGCGTAGAGGAAGAAGAGAAGATCTACCCAGGCTATATCTTGGTCGACATGATCGTCACCGACGACTCATGGTACGTCGTGCGAAACACCCCTCGAGTGACCGGCTTCGTCGGTTCAGGGGTCTATCCTGTACCTATAGATCAGAAGGAAGTAGAATCTCTCTTCTCTCGCATGAACGCAGACAAGGTCATGCACACGATCAATTTGTCCCCTGATGATGCGGTTCAGATCGTCGACGGTCCATTCAAAGATCTTGAAGGTAAGGTAAACGAAGTTGATGAGGAGCGAGGCAAGGTCAAGGTCCTCGTTTCCATGTTCGGACGCGAAACTCCGGTCGAACTCGACTTCTTGCAAGTGAAGAAGATGTAGGGTAGTCTAATCGGACATTTATGGCAAAGAAAGTAACAAAAGTACTCAAACTTCAGATCCCAGGCGGCAAAGCCGTTCCTGGACAAGCGCTCGGGCCGGTCCTCGGAGGTGCGGGTATTCAGATCGGAGAATTCGTCAAACGATTCAACGATGAGACCAAGGACCGTGTAGGGGACATCGTCCCGGTCGTTGTCGAGGTATATGAGGATCGCACTTACAACATGACCTACAAGACCGAGCCTGCAGCAAACCTCATTTTGAAGGCGCTTGGCAAAGAGAAGGGTTCAGGCAAGCCAAACACCGCAAAGATCGGTTCGCTTTCAAAGGCCCAGATCAAGCAGATCGCCGAGAAGAAGATGTCAGACCTCAATGCAGGGGACATCGATGCTGCGGTCAAGATCATCTCAGGTACCGCTCGAAGCATGGGCGTCGACATCAAATAAGAATATCCAAAGTTTTTATAACAAAAGCCCCGACTTAGGTCGGGGCTTTGACTTTATATACATATTGGTGTATGGTGTGTTCCGACCTGATCTTTGCAGTACCTCATGACCGTCCGGTCTTGAGTCCATCCCATCAACTGAGGTTCGTTACATGATGCGACGTATCACTTCGACACTCCTGACCTTGGCCTTCATGACCATCGGCGCAGGCTCACTCGAGGCCCAGGTGCCTTTCGGCACGAACTGCACCTTGCCGGCGAACTCGTTCGGCGGCTCGGGCATTCCCACGAACAACGTGATGTGCAGTGCCCTGAACGGCGTCCAGCTCGGCGTCTCGGCGACCGGGAGCTACGCCAGTCCCTCCACGACCACCAACGGCCTCGGCACGTACTACTCGATGTCCGGCGACCGGATCGGTGCGCCGCCGGCGACGACGGTTAACTTCGCCAAGTGGAACTTCAACTGGTTCGTCGGCGGCGCAAGTGCCAACGAC
>JAZKAE010000026.1:3197-17469 GCA_040389345.1 Patescibacteria group bacterium | reverse complement strand
GGAAGAGTGCCCCGCATCAGCGGATCAAAACGCGCGAGACCTTCTTCCAATCACACATGTATCAAAAAAGATCTAGCGGGCCGAGCGCCCGTTCAAGCGCCCCTCATAGAGGAGGTTCAAGTCGTTCTATGGGAGGACCCGCTCGTCGAGGCTTCGCTCCCAGGAGGACCGCTCGCCACACGGGCCAATATCTCGATCCAAAACTCTTCATCAACAAGGGTGTTATTGTCGAGGAGTTCGATCACTTCGTGCCTGAGCACGCCTTCGACGACTTTCTCATAGAAGAAAAATTAAAGAAAAACATCTCTGACAAGGGCTACGTGGCCCCCACCTCGATCCAGGATCGAACCATTCCTCATATTTTGAAAGGCCAAGATGTCGTTGGTATAGCAAACACTGGTACGGGCAAGACCGCTGCCTTCCTCATCCCTTTGGTGAACAAGATGCTAAAGGATCCAAAGGGCTCAGTGCTCATCATCGTTCCTACGAGAGAGCTTGCTACTCAGATCAATGATGAACTCAAAGGATTTGCTCCGGGTACCGGACTCTTTTCTGTAGTGTGTGTGGGAGGAACCCCTATGGGGCCACAACTCAGAGACCTTAAATACAAGAATCACTTTATCATCGGCACTCCCGGCCGTTTGAAAGACCTGATCGAGAGACGAGCCCTGGATCTTTCTCACACCGCCTCAGTAGTTCTCGACGAGGCTGACAGGATGCTCGATATGGGATTCATGCCAGACATGAAATTCATCATGAGCCTTTTGCCCTCTGATCGTCAGACCCTCTTCTTCTCAGCTACCATGTCCAAGGAGATCGAGAAATTGATCCATGAATTTTTGAAAGAACCCGTCTCGATCTCCGTGAAGACTCAAGACACCTCAAAGAACGTTGATCAGGATATCGTCCGTATGAAAGCAGGGGAGGACAAGCTACAGGCGCTCGAAGACCTTCTCAGACAATCAGGATTCGATAAGGTCCTTATCTTCGGCCGCACAAAACATGGAGTAGAAAGGCTCGCGAAGACTTTGACTGTCCGCGGACTTTCGGCTGATTCGATCCACGGGGACAAGAGCCAGGGCCAGAGACAACGAGCACTTGATTCGTTCAAACAGAACAAGGTTCGTATCCTCGTCGCGACTGACGTGGCCGCTCGAGGCCTCGATATCCCCAAAGTTTCTCATGTCATCAATTATGATGTCCCTGCTACCTATGAGGATTATATTCACCGTATCGGACGAACCGGCCGAGCCGGTCAGGTAGGGAAGGCTCTTACCTTTATCGAGTAAGGGCCGACCCCCTTTCCCGTCTACAGATTCATCTAACTCAACAATAACTCACTTACATGCCTCTTCTATTCTTGCTCGGCCGTGTGATCTTCGCTGTCTACTTCCTTGAAGCTGCCTGGAACCACATCATTAACACGAACACCTTAGTCGGCTATGCTGAGTCTAAAGGGGTGCCTGAGCCTCGTGCTGCCATCATCATCTCAGGCTTTCTCCTCGCTTTCGGCGGGGTATCAATCCTTTTTGGGGTTGCTCCTCGAGCCGGGCTTGCCGCCATCATCCTCTTTCTCCTTCCTGTGACCTATATGATGCATGCCTTCTGGAAAGAGACTGATCCAAAACAGCGCCATCATGAGAAGATGTCCTTCCTCAAAAACATCATGATCTTCGGCGCTTGCCTCATGCTCCTCTCCGTTCCTACTCCCTGGGTCGCATCCCTCGGCGCATAAAAGTCTCTATTGACTTAACAGTATTTAGTGTGATATAATACTGTTAGAGTTGCTAGATGCATCACTCACCTTTGAGGATCATCCCTTGAAAAGCTATCCAGACGTTACCTACCTACAGGGTCTCGCTCTTCGCGCCGGTTCCATCATCAAGCAGAATTTCTGCCTAGGGATGGTTCGGCAGACGAAGGACGATGACACCCCGCTCACGGTGACGGATACCGAGATCAACCAACTCGTGGTCGACTCGATTCGCAATGATTACCCGCATGTTCGGGTGATCGGCGAAGAGGGTAACTACGACGTCGAGGAAGCAGAGTACACCGTACTCTGCGACCCTGTCGACGGTACGATCCCGTTCTGCCGTGGTACACCCATCTCGACCTTCGTCATCTCGGTGATGAAGGAGCATCAGCCGCTCGCCGCCATGATCTACGATCCGTTCATGGATCGTCTCTGGCACGCGACGCACGGTTCGGGCGCTTTCCTCATGACCAATGGTGGCATGAGCACAAGACGGATCCTGGTGTCGACGCACAACACCCTGCGTCGTTCGAACATCTGTATGGTTTGGTGGAAGGGTTCTCCTTTCAACCTCCATGCGGCGGCTCAGAAGCTGATGGACGCCGGATCGACGTGGGGCAATCCGCTCACGATCGCTTACTACGGTGGTCTACTCGCTTCTGGTGAGCAGGATGCAACAATCTTCCCAGGCCTCAAGGGCTGGGAGACGGCAGCCATGCAGCTAATCGCCGAGGAGGCAGGCGGCAAGGCGACGGACATCCACGGTGATACTCTTCGGTACGGACCGCAGGGAGAAATCGAGGGGCACATCATTTCCAATGGTCTGATCCACGATGAACTCGTCGAACTGGTGGCCAGCTGCCAGTGAATTACCGGGACTCCAGACGTTCGTGTCTGCGGGTCCCTTTTTGTATATACTGGACTTATGATAATTACTGAAGCCTTCCTAGAGGGCAGGGTTGCTGGGTTTGAAGGATTAAAGCCTAAACATATCCAGACGGCCATCTCGAATATTTTTGTTTTTGACGATGTAGTCTACAAAATCTACAGAAACGATAGTGAATTTTTCAATAAGAATTTTAACGACCTGTCTAAAAAAGAGAATAGATTTTCCTTCACGCGCAAAGACTTTGAATGGAACAATCGGCTTAGCCCAGAAATTTATACAGAGCTTAGGGGTATTGCGCTTAGCGAGAGCGGGGTTGCTTTTATTGATCCTACAGATAACTCTGAGGAACTCGTTATTGTGATGAATAAAATAGATATGGCTGACCAGGTTATACGAAAACTAATTGATAATAAAATAACTATTAAGGATTGTTATGAAATTGGAAGGCAATTTGGAGAAAGAATCTCAAAGCTTCCAAAACCTGGTGTTTCTCTTACGGCTTACGAAGATTTTCTTAATCGATATAAAGACGAGGCTGCTTGGGTAGCAAGTGTTAAACAAGTTGATCAGGAAGTTGCAAGTAAATATCTTTCTTTCGTAAAAGATTTTATAGAAAGTCATAAAGAAGAGCTAGATAAACCTGATCAGATGAGTTTCTGTTTGGATGTTCATTCAGATAATGCGGTATTTACGAATGGGGTATTTCTTCCAATCGATACCTATGCTCCAAAAGAAGCATGGCTATATGGATTCAAGAATATCAACCTATACAGAGTCGCCTCTGACTTTTATGTATTTATGGGGAGGGAAGCTTTTGATGAGGTTATACGCGGATTTGAGATTGGTTCAGGGCAGAAATTACCTAGAGATTGGGACACTTTTATGGTGGTCTACTGTGAGATCATTATGTGGCCGTATCAATATATGTTGTCAGAAAAGGAGCCTTGGAGGATTGTTATAGCGGAAAAACACGAAAAATTTCTCAAAGACTTGCTTTATAGATAAATAAAAAGAGTTGTCTTGCGACAACCCATTGATGAAGATTACTCCTCGTCTTCGTCCTCCCCATCGAGTTCGCGCTTGAGGACCTGGAAGAAGTCCTCGGCCACCTCGTCGAGCACTGCGTGGGCCACCGGCAGGGCGACCTGGAACAGGATCTCGGGTTCGATCCGCGCCGCCTGGCACATCTCGACGATTTCCTTCGCCATCTCCTTGAAGGGATCCGTCGGCCCTTCCTTGCGTGCGTCGCGGATGAACCCTGCCCCGATGTACTTCAGGGCCATGCCGACTTCGTCGAGTCCGTGCTGGTTGTCCGGGGTCGAGGGCAGACCCTTTGCCTGTTCTTTCAGTACCAGGCGCACGACCCGGAGAAGCAAGTCATTCCGGGTTTTGACGTCGGGTGTATCGCTAAGGCTGGGCATGCGTTCCTTTCGTTGGGGTGAGGTACTACAGCTGCAGATCTGACAGGACACTACATTTATTAGGCTATTCTGTCAATAGTCAGCTAAAATTCTATTTTCAACACATCTTCAAAGTAAGGTACGTCCTCAAAAAACGTTTATATACCTATGGAATCAGCATGGGAAATAGAAGGTTTCGAGCGCTATTCGAAGCTTAAGGAGGATAAAACAGCCGACGTGGTGATAGTTGGAGGCGGACTTGCCGGTATGTGGTCAGCGTATCTTTTATCCAAGGCTGGGAAGAAAGTTGTACTCATCGAAAAGGATCGCGTTGGCAGGGGAGAGACGCTCTACACTACGGCCTTTATCACCCAGATGATAGACACCGACCTCGTCGACCTCATCGATATATTCGGCAAGAAGGATGCCCGCCTCTCCTGGCAAGCCGGCATCGATGCGATCGACCTCATCGAATCGGTTATCAGAGAAGAATCAATAGAATGCGATTTTAAAAGAGAACCGATCTTTTCGTATGCAGCGACAGCAGAAGAGTTTGAATCGCTTGAAAAAGAGAACAAAAGTGCCAAGGAACTTGGATTCAACACCGAGCTAAAAAAAGATATAGATCTGGGATTTGAGCATGAAGGCGTATGGGAGGTGGATAATCAGGCCAAATACCATCCGATGAAATTCTTTAAAGGGCTTGTAGAAGCGGCTATCAAGCATGGGGCAGTGATTCATGAGAGGACAGAGGCCGACCGAATACTCGGCAAGGGTCCTGTAAGAATCGTCACAAAGGACGGGCAAAAGATCACTGCCCAGGATGTGATCGTGGCTACCTACAAGCCCTTCAACAATCCATCCACTACTCATTTTAAAAAAGGGATGTATGTGAGCTATGTATATGAACTGCGCATAAAACCGGGCAGTGTGAAGCGGGGAATGTATGAGGACCTTGAGAATCCATACCACTATGTGCGCGTAGATGAGTTAAACCATAAGTACGACCGCATGATCGTTGGCGGAGAGGATCATCGAGAGGAGATCAAATTGCCACCCAAAAAGAACTTCACGGCGCTTGACGAATACATCAAGGAAACTTTCCCCACGCTTGAATATGTGATCGCGACCAAATGGTCTGGGAAAATCCTTGAACCCTCAGACGGCCTGCCACTCATCGGCGAGGCTGAACCTCATATGTTCGTGGCCACCGCATTCTCTGGCAACGGCATGACCTACTCGGCCATCTCCGGACGCATTCTCACAGACCTTATTCTCGGCAAGAAGAATCCCTATGCTGATCTCTATGATCCGAAACGCTCACTTTCCCCTAAGGCGCTTCTCAAGAAAGGTAAAGATTATGCTGGAGAATTCTTTGGTGGAGCGGGCAAGAACATTTTTAAATAGTAGTGATACTATGTATTAATGATGAAAAGAACATGGTTTGCGTGGTTTCCATTCGTCCTCCTTTCAAGCTTTTTCTCTATCACTTTTTTTGCAGGGGTGCAGCAGATCACTCGCTCAAGCGCCAATGATCCCCAAGTACAGATGGCCGAGGACGCAGTGTCTCGCCTTGGAAACCCTGCGCTCAGTCCTCAGGCTCTTATTGGATCAGAGATAAACATGGAGAAGAGCCTTGCTCCGTATCTCATTATCTATGATGACCTTGCAGAACCGGTCGCGTCTGGAGCCTCGCTTGATGGACGGACACCTGTCCCGCCTCAAGGAGTGTTCGATTATCTTCGCACTCATCCAGAAGACAGATTCACCTGGGCTCCAAAAGAAGGGGTGCGAAACGCTGTGGTGATGAAGAGGATCGAAGGAGTGCATGCTGGGTTTGTGTTAGCAGGACGATCGCTCAGAGAAGCGGAAGCGAGGACCGTTGCCTTAGGCAAGCTCGTCTTTTCTGCCTGGACCTCTCTTCTCCTCATTTCCTTCGTCTACTCGTTCTACATTACACATAAGTCCCATTAGAAAGACGAGCGCTCTAGTTTCGTCTATATACTATAGAGGTATACGCCTCTCTAATTTATTCCAACTCATGAAAAATCTTATCCTTATCGTTCTTGCTCTTGTTGTTCTTGCCGGAGCATGGCTTCTCATCAGAAAGCCTGAAACAATGCCCATAGACACCGCCGGGTCTCAGGTTGATGTCGGAGGGTCAAGCGCTGTGACGGGAACCAATGATGGCACTACGGTCACTGACGGATCCATCTTGGTCACGACGCCTGTGGCAAACTCGACCACCACCTCGCCGGTGAGTCTTTCAGGCAATGCCAGGGGTAATTGGTTCTTTGAAGCTTCAGCACCAGTGCTCGTGATGGATGCCCGTGGCAACACTCTCGGCCAAGGCACGATCCACGCAGATGGAGATTGGATGACCACAAACTATGTGCCGTTCTCAGGCTCTGTGGCATACACCTTGCCAAACGGGACAACGACTGACGGATTCATCGTCTTTATGAACGACAATCCTTCTGGAGATCCCGCCCGATCGGTCTCTGTGCGCATCCCAATCCACTTCAAGAGATAACAAGAGAGATACATAAAAAACCCCGACTTAGGTCGGGGTTTTTTATTATGATTCCATTTCTGGTCTATCCTTTGTTCCAGCTTGGTCCTTGAGGCTGAAGGGAAGGGAATTTCTTATAGGAACCTTTTTGATAAGGTCGATGATCTCATCTTCATTATCGGTAATGGTAAAGAGGGTGAGGTCCTCTGCAGAGATCGTACCGCGAGAGATAAGGCTCTCTTGCATAAATCGTTCAAGCGATTTCCAATAGTCCGAGCCGACGCAGATGATTGGCACTCCCACGACCTTTTTGGTCTGAACGAGGGTGATGATCTCAAAGAACTCATCGAGGGTTCCGTATCCGCCAGGGAAGAAGATAAAAGCCTCTGCCGAGAAGGAGAGGATCACTTTTCTCACAAAGAAATAGTAAGAGTTGATCGCCTTGGAAATATATTTGTTCACGATCTGCTCGTGGGGTAGCTTGATCGTGAGACCCAGCGAAGTGCCTGATGCTTCTGTGGCGCCGCGATTCGCCGCTTCCATGATGCCAGGGCCTCCTCCAGTGATCACAGAATAGCCGAGGTCTCGCACGATTCGCGCTCCCAAAGAACGTGCCATCTCATAGTAAGTGTTGTCTTCAGTGAACTGGGTCGATCCGAAGAACGTAACCGACTTTGGGTAGTCTTCGAGGAACTTGAAGCCGTCAGTAAATTCTTTGCTGATCTCCGAGACTCGCTCGGCAGCCACTTTCTGCATTTCTTTGCGGGTGAGTGTGATGTTGTTTTCCTGTGATTGCATGGGGACATCATATCAAGTGGATATCCCATTGGCCACAGGAGCCAAACGTTTGTATACTAAAGGCATGAAAAAAATGAACAAAAACGAATGGATAGCGGTGGCTTCGGGCATAGGGCTCTTGGCCGCGCTCTTCTATGGAGGCACGATCCTCAATCTTTTTAATCAGAATCCTAATACGCTACAGAATATGCAATCAGATACTACCGGAGTGAAGATCGAAGATACCTTAAATGGACAAGGAGACGTGGCTGTCGCAGGAGATATGGTCACTGTAAACTACGTAGGCACGCTTCCAGACGGCAAGGTATTCGACAGCTCGATCGACAGAGGACAACCTTTCACATTTCAGCTTGGAGTAGGACAAGTGATCCGCGGATGGGATGAAGGATTTGTGGGCATGCGAGTAGGAGGAAAACGAAAGCTCACTATCTCTCCTGACTATGGATACGGCGCACAAACGGTCGGACCTATCCCCGCAAACTCGACCTTGATCTTTGAGGTTGATCTTTTGAAGGTTGAACATCCCGCACAAGCACAGTAAAAAATATGGAGATCTCTCATCTCCATCATGCATATCTACTAGAAGGCGCACCTCTCGAAGGGGAGCGCTTTCTTTCTGACGCCTTAGAAAGTCTACGGGTTTCAAGAATAGGAAATCCGGATTATATAGAGTTTATCGAGGAGTCGTTTGGCATCGATGATGCGCGGCGACTGCGTGACATGGCCCAAGCTCGGAGCTTTGGAGAGAAGAAGATCTTTGTGATCAAGACCCGCCGGTTTTCAGACGGGGCTCAAAATGCACTACTCAAAACCTTGGAAGAACCGATACAGAACACTCATTTCTTCCTTTTGTTCGAGGATAGAGAACTTTTGCTCCCCACGCTCCTCTCGCGGCTTCATATCGCTCGAGTAGGCAGAGGAGATGAGGATACAAAAGAAGCAGAAGGGTTTCTGATCATGAATCCAGAACAAAGACTTTCCTTCACCAAGAAATTCATTGATAAGGAGAAGCCGCTCGCTCCCTTTCTTGATTCGCTTCTTCTAGTTCTGCGAGAGAAAAATTCAGAGGATATTAAAAAGGTCTTTGCCTTGCGACTCTATGCGGATGATCCTTCTGCTTCGGTCCGGCTTATCCTTGAACACCTGTCTCTGGCCCTTACATAAAATAATGCTAAAATAAGCCCATGGCACACAACTTAGAGCCGTTTAAAAAGGCCGCAGAAGGAGCCCTAGACTGGCTAAAAAACGAATACACAGGACTCAGGACCGGACGGGCCACACCATCGATTCTTGATGTGGTCACAGTCACCGCATATGGCGGTACTCGTATGCAGATCAGGGAGCTTGCTACTGTATCCGTCGAGGATCCTCGCACGCTCCGTCTTTCTCCGTGGGACAAGACAGTGATCAAAGACATCGATTCGGCTATCCGTGAATCCAACCTCGGCCTGTCTGTCGCAGTAGACGGCGAAGGGATCCGTGTCTCGTTCCCTGAGCTCACTGCAGATAGGCGAACGACTCTCATTAAAGTCTCCAAGGAAAAGCTTGAGGAAGCGCGCATTCGAGTCAGGAGCGAACGCCAAAAGACCCTTGGAGAGATCGATCGGGGAGATGCGGGGGACGATGAGAAGACTCGATCAAAGAACGAGCTTCAAAAGCTTGTGGATGATGCAAATGCAAAACTAGAAGAGGTCGCGGCTAAGAAAGAAAAAGAAATCTCCGAATAATGTCTGTTATCTACTTTTTCATTATTCTCTCGGCACTCGTTCTTGTACATGAACTCGGGCATTTCCTTGTCGCCAAATATTTCAAGATCAGAGTGGATGAGTTCGGTCTCGGGTATCCTCCTCGGGCTGCCTCTCTGTTCTCCTGGAAGGGAACGCTCTTCACGTTGAACTGGCTTCCCTTCGGCGGTTTTGTAAAGATCTTTGGAGAAAATCCTGCTGAGGCAGAAGATTCTTTGGAGGACAAGGGGCGAGATAATTTTCAATCAAAGAACCGCGGTATCCAAGCTGCGGTCCTCGTGGCCGGAGTGGTAGGGAACTTTTTGTTCGCTTGGCTTCTCATTTCTCTTGGATTTATGTCTGGCCTTCCATCGCCTTTAGGGGTCGGCCTCCCGGTGACTGATGCTCATACGGTCATCACTACTGTCGTGAAGGATTCTCCGGCAGATCTCGGGGGGCTCAAATCAGGAGATACCCTTGAAAAATTATATAGGGATTCAAGAGAATCAGATCTTAATCCAGACAGCGCTTCAGAATTCATCGGATCATCTCCCGAGTCTTTGACCTTTGTGGTTCAACGAGGAGAAGAAACTCTCACGAAGGTTATTATTCCAAAGGAAGGAATAGTTCCCGGCAAGGTCGGAGTAGGAGTGGCACTCGATACGGTCGGGACAGTACAACTCTCGCTCTTTAAGGCGATGTATGAAGGATTTCGGGTGACCACGAGACTCACATACCTCACCGCCACATCGCTCCTTGCCTTCATCGGGCAGGCATTCGTCGGGCATGCGGATCTCTCGCAGGTAACCGGACCTGTTGGGCTTGTGGGGATGGTCGGAGATGTGAGGGTGCTCGGATTCGTCTACCTTCTATCGTTCACTGCGCTTATTTCGATCAACCTATCAGTGGTGAATCTCCTACCTATCCCTGCGCTTGATGGCGGGCGACTTCTCTTCGTTGCCATAGAAAGCATCATCAGACGTCCTATTTCACCGAAGGTGTTCAATCGAGCGAACATGATCGGATTTACACTTCTTATCATTCTCATGCTCTTGGTCACCTTTAGAGACATCGTGCATTTGATATAATATTGTTATGAAATTGGAATCTTTTAATCAACATGAAGATCTACACACTCCTGAAGCTCGAGAAAAACGAGAGGTAGAAGTGTATGCGGACATCCAAAAAGAGCTAATTATCCGCAGCATTCGTCCAGGGGATGACCTTGAGGCTCATGCAATGGAGTGGGCTACGGGACAAGATGCCGTGACATTTGCGGCTGCTTATGAGGGACTGAAGGGAGAAAATCCTAACCTGGTCGAGGATTATGATAAAGATTGTGAGGAAGTGATAGCTGCTATCAGGGCTCGAATGAACCTTCTTTCTACCCCTTTGCATAAAGCCGCCTAGCTTTGTTTTTAGACTACCTTTCAAGTAAAATAGGCGGATGAGACAATCCGCGCTTTTCACGAAGACCCGAAAGGAAGCCCCTACTGATGAGACTGCCAAGAATGCCGTGCTTCTTATCAGAGCAGGTTTTATTCATAAAGAGATGGCAGGAGTCTACTCAATCCTTCCACTCGGTCATCGTGTAATAAGGAAGATCAAAGATATTATCTCCTCTGAGATGGAAAAATTGGGGTCGAGTGAACTTATTATGTCGACGCTTCAAGCGAAGGAACTATGGGAGAAAACTGATCGCTGGTCAGATGAGAAGGTAGATATCTGGTTCAAGTCTGCGCTCAAGAACGGAAACGAGATCGGGTTCGGATGGTCACACGAAGAACCGATCACAAATCTCATGAAGTATCATATTGGAAGCTACGCGGACCTTCCTGTATTCGTGCATCAATTTCAAAATAAGCTCAGAAACGAGACTCGAGCAAAGTCCGGTATCATGCGCTGCAGAGAGTTTGTGATGAAAGATATGTATTCCTATGCGACAACTGAAGAAGAGCATATGGACTTTTATAACAGAACGAGCGAGGCGTATATGAATGTATACAAAGCTCTCGGGATTGGAGACATCACCTACGTCACCTCAGCTTCTGGTGGAGTGTTTACAGACAAGTTCAGTCACGAATTTCAAACCCTCTGCGAAGCAGGAGAGGACAACATCTATCTTTCAAAGGATGGTAAAACTGCACTCAATGAAGAGGTATTTAATGATGAGACGCTCGAAAAGATGGGCAGGACCAAAGATGAATTCGAAATTAAAAAAGCGGCAGAAGTGGGAAACATATTCACATTTGGTACTAAAAAATGTGAAGAGCTGGACGTGTACTTTACGGATAAGGACGGCATACGAAAACCAGTATTTCTCGGCTCGTATGGTATCGGCGTCACACGCCTTATGGGAGTGATCGCGGAGATATGTGGGGATGAGAACGGTCTTGTATGGCCAAAATCTATCGCCCCGTTCCGTGCCCATCTTCTCGTGCTCTCAGAGGATGAAGCCGTGAGAAAACTTGCTGATGAGGTATACGCAACTCTCACTCACGAAGGCATAGAAGTTCTCTATGATGATAGGAACCTACGTGCTGGGGAGAAATTCGCAGACTCTGATCTCATCGGTATCCCAACCCGCATCATTGTGGGCAATAAAACCCTCGAATCCAAAATGTTTGAAGTGAAGGACCGGGCGACAGGGGAGACGACGCAGACAACTCTCGAGCATCTCTTAAGCGAACTACAGTAATGGCTGATTTTTTTGGAAAGGAACGGATGCGACGAATGCTCTCGCATGATATAGGCATCGATCTTGGGACAGCGAACACCCTGGTGTACGTTCGAGGCAAGGGCATCATTATCAACGAACCCTCTGTCGTCGCTGTAAATCAAAAAACTGGCCAAGTGGTCGCTGTCGGCTCCGCAGCCAAAGAGATGCTCGGCCGAACCCCGGCCCACATCGAAGCGGTGAGACCTTTGGTCGACGGCGTGATTTCAGACTTTGAGGTCACAGAGGAGATGATCTCCTATCTTTTAAATCGTGCTCAAGAAGACAACAAGAAAGCCTTCGGTCCACGCGTAGTGGTCGGCGTACCCTCAGGGATCACAAACGTCGAGATACGTGCTGTCCGAGATGCGACGAGGAATGCAGGAGCAGGAGAAGTCCATATCGTCGAGGAGCCGATGGCTGCAGCCATAGGCATGCGCCTTCCTATACACGAGCCGGTGGGCTCTATGATAGTAGACATCGGTGGGGGTACGGCTGACATTGCCGTGGTGTCCATGGGGGGCATGGTGCGCACCAAGAACTTGCGAGTAGCCGGGGATCGATTCAATGATGACATCGTTTCTTATATTAGGAATCAATTCAAGATCTTGATCGGAGAAAAGACCGCTGAGCGAGTGAAGCATTCGATCGGTTCGGTCATCCCTGGCGATGAGCCACTCGAGGCCTCGATCAAAGGACGAGACCTCATCACTGGACTTCCTCGAGAAGTCATCGTGACTGACACTGATATTCGAGAAGCACTCTCTCCTTCGATCGAAGCTCTGGTGGATTCGATACGTGAAGTGCTCGAGTCCACTCCGCCCGAGATCCTGGCTGATATTATGCAGAGAGGGATATACTTGGCCGGCGGAGGCGCCCTCATCGCAGGGCTTGCGGAGCTTATCGCAAGCGAAGTGAACATCCCCGTCCATGTGACCGCAGATCCTCTGACCGCCGTGGCCAGGGGTACGGGAATGATCCTTGAAAATCTTGATTATTTTCGCGACATATTAATAGAAAATGAAGACGCGCTTCCACCAAAGAAATAGGCCCGAGAACAACATGAGCAAGAAGGCCTGGTTCCTTCTTGGAGTATTTGTCGTCGGGATTCTCGTATTCTCCCTTTTTGATGGGATGTTGGTTCGGATTGCTGCGCCGTTATGGAAGGGCCAGAATGCAACGGCGATCAGCGCATGGAAGATATCGGGATTCTTGCGGGACAAGAATGAGCTCCTGTCTGAGAATGCAGACCTCAGAGAGAAAGTTGTTGCAGATGATCTCCTGATCTCATCTTTGCGCGCCATTGAAAATTCTCGCGAAGAGCTTCTAAACACCTACGGACGGACTGCCACATCAAGTTTTGTTGCTGCCACGGTCATCGTCCACCCACCAGAAACTCCATATGACATGATCATGCTCGATGCAGGAGCTGGGTCTGGAGTGAGCGTCGGAGACACCGTCACACTTCCCGAAGGAGCGAAGATAGGCACAGTTACTGAAGTATTCGAAAGTGATTCGCGCGCCTTGCTGTATTCGACGAACGGAGAGGAGACGAGTGCAGTGCTCGAGCGCGGGCAAGTGCCTGTTATCCTCGTCGGCCGTGGCGGGGGAACATTTGAGATAGAGCTTCCGCGCGATGTGGCCATCGTGGCTGGGGACCGAGTGCTCGGACCGACCATCGCTTCAGCCATGATAGGGGTAGTTCGAGACATTGATTCGGCACCGACCGACTCATTCAAAAAGGTTTTGGTTGAGAGTGCTGCGCGTATCCATTCTCTCCACTTTGTCCGGATCATCAAATGAACAAGAAAAATAGTCCCACAATACGAAGGAGGGACATGGTGACCCTCATGTTGGTCCTTCTCATCCTTGCTTTCCCATATTGGGTATACCTACCCGCCCTTGGGCTCTCTGTACTCTTGCTTCCGTTGTACTGGGAAGCGGTATTCCTCGGGTTTCTCATTGATGTATTCTATGGAGTGCGCGTCCATACAGGTATTTCGCTCCAGTATCCATGTGCACTCTTGGTGCTTCTCTTGATCCTCGTACTGATCCCGGTGCGGGAAAGAATTCGATCTCATGCATAAATTATTTCTTCGAAATTTTAAAAAACGCTTTCAAAGGCAATACAAGGATATAGATCCTGAGGATATTTTCCTCGATTCAGCGAACCTCCCTGGATTTGCAGAGCATCGATTTGAAGGTAGGATCGAGAAGCCCATCGCCGAGTCGACCTTCTTTTTTCTTAAATGCATACTTGGCATCGTTATCTGCCTCTTTTTTGTGAAATTGTGGACGCTCCAAATAAACAAAGGTAGCGCTTATGCAGAAGTCTCTGAGAACAATCGCCTGGCGCATACCCTTATCTTTGCAAACAGAGGATTGATCTATGATCGCAACAAAGTCGAACTTGCGACCAATGCTGTAAAGGATGATGCTTCTGGATTTGCAGCGCGCATCTACCCCAATATCCTTGG
>JAZKAE010000026.1:0-3187 GCA_040389345.1 Patescibacteria group bacterium | reverse complement strand
CGGCCAAAGATTCATCCGGGCATTTCTACGAAGCAGAATACAAAGGTCAATCCGGTGTTGAAAAGGTCTACGGCGACCTTTTAAGTGGTACAAACGGTCTCAAGATCACAGAGACCGATGCTTTGGGCAAGGTGGTATCTGAGAGTGTGATCGAGAAGCCTCAAGACGGACGCGATTTGACCCTCTCGATCGATTCAAGACTGAATGTGGAACTGTATAAAGCCATCGCTGACATCGCTCATACGAGGGGATTTTCTGGAGGCGCTGGAGTGATCATGGATGTAGAGACTGGTGAGATACTCGCGCTCACGAGCTACCCGGAGTACAACCAGAACGTGGTGACTGAAGGTGTTGATAGAAAGGCCATCTCCGAATTATTTAATTCCAAGGATCAGCCCTTTCTCGACCGAGCCACAAGCGGGCTTTATACTCCTGGGTCGATCGTGAAGCCCATTATGGGACTCGCCGCGCTGAATGAAGGAGTGATCGATGCGAACAAAAAGATCTTGTCGACCGGAGCCCTCACTATTCCGAACCCTTATGATAAGACCAAGCCTTCGATATTTAGGGACTGGAAGGCCCACGGATGGGTAAATTTGAAAGATGCGCTTGCGATGTCTTCTGATGTGTATTTTTATGAAGTAGGAGGAGGGTTTGAAGGACAGAAAGGGATCGGTATTAGCGCCATAGACAAATATTATGAGCTCTTTGGCATGACCGAAAAGACAGGGATCGATCTGCCTGGTGAGAGTGCAGGGGTCATCCCGAGCCCTGAGTGGAAGAAAGAGAATTTTAATGGCGAACCTTGGCGATTAGGAGATACGTACATCACGTCGATCGGACAGTACGGTACCCAAGTGACGGCTCTCGAGGCAGTGAGGTGGGTAGGAGCGATCGCAAACGGTGGCAAGCTCTTGATCCCAAGTGTTGTCTATGGAGGAAAGCCCGAGAATGAAAGAGTGTTTAGAACGATCGACCTTCCAGCCCAAACCTGGCAGACAGTTCGGGAGGGGATGAGGCAAGGAGTGACCTCAGGTATCGTCACCGCGCTTAGCCATCCGGCGGTCGCTTTTGCTGCCAAGACTGGTACAGCAGAACTCGGAGTGACCAAACAGCTTGTGAACTCATGGTCGACAGGTTTCTGGCCTTACGAGAAGCCTCACTATGCCTTCGCAGTTCTTATGGAAAAAGGGGACAGGGACAACATCGTCGGAGCGACATACGCCATGCAGGAAGTGGAGAATTGGATGATCTTGAATGCGCCGGAGTATTTGAAATAAAGAATCCTTGCTTAAATTAAATATCTGTGATATAGTATTTTAAGATCAATCGGCAGTTCCGCAGTCTCACCAGTACTTTCAAGGAGCCCAATGCGTATTTCCATCCTTCTCGTGTTGTTGCTTGCGGCTTGTTCGCGAGCGGTAGTCGAACCAACAACTGCAGCTTCCGTAGGCCCCAGTCTCGAGATGGCCTTCAATGGCCAGCGGGGGACGAAAGCTCTCATGACTGAGGGTAATGCGTTCACCTTTGGATGGGTGTCAGCTCGAGCGATCGCTTGCGAGATGGTGACTCCCGTACATTCGGGCCTTACCCTCAGCGGACAGAGTGATACGGTCGCTCCTGGGCATCTATTCTATCCGGCGAAGGGAAAGTCAGTGACACTCACGGTCACCTGCACGGACGGGGTAGTTGTGGTCCGTGATTCGGTGCTGGCGTATGCCAAGCCCTGACTGAGAGCTTCCCACCCTGTGCGCAACCTGCATGTTGCGCACTTTTTCATATCTTGATTTCTGGCCTAGTTTAAGGTATTATGTGCGCCATAAAACGTGCGTTAATTTCTGCCTATGAACGACAATCACGAATATCTGACCCAGGAAAAGTTCGACCAATTCAAGTCTGAACTTGAAACATTGAAGACCGCGAAACGAAAGGAGATCGCAGAGGCACTTGAATATGCAAAGTCTCTCGGAGACCTTTCTGAGAACGCCGAATACCACGAAGCGCGCGACTCCCAGGCTCGCGTCGAAGACCGCATTAACCACCTTGAAGCGGTGTTAAAGAATGCATCGATCGTCTCTACTCACGACACATCGTCTGTGACTGTTGGATCGGTCATTACTATTTCTAAGAATGGTGTTCCTGATCGCAGACACTACACTATTGTTGGTTCAGAAGAAGCAGATGCAATGTCAGGCAAGATCTCGACCAAGTCTCCGCTCGGAGCAGCCGCTTTGGGTAAAAAGAAGGGCGAATCATTCTCCTTCCAGACTCCAGCTGGTACATCAAACTGCGTCATCCTTGAGATAGAGTAATCCCTCGCAGATAACATCGAAAGCTAGTATTCTTATTGAATGGCATCCATAGAAGAAATCCGCGAAGCGCGCCTAGCAAAACTTGCCCTCCTATCCAACAAAGGCATCGAGGCGTATCCCGCGACCACAGAGCCCACCCTCACAAACTCTGAAGCGGTCGAGAAGTTCGAAGACCTCAAGGACGGAGATCCTGTCACCTTGGTCGGACGTATCCTATCGCTCCGCGCTCAAGGTAAAATTGTCTTCATCACCTTTGATGATGGCACGTCTAAATTCCAAGCACTCCTTAAATCAGGCGAGCCTCTACCTGAAGCAGACTTTCAATTGTTCCAAGACACATTCGACATAGGTGACTTTGTTGAGGTTACTGGAGTACTGTTTCTAACCAAAAGAGAAGAGAAAACTATTCTCGCAGAGTCTGTTCGCATGCTCGGGAAGTCTCTGCGCCCGCTTCCTGAAAAGTGGCATGGCCTCGCAGACACCGAAGAGCGATTTCGCAAGCGCTATCTCGACCTTATTTCTAATCCAGAGGTGAAAGAACGATTTATCCTCCGTTCTCGCCTCATTACAGAGATCCGCAGGATCCTCGATGAGTCTGGATACCTTGAGGTTGAGACCCCGGCCCTTCAGCCGATCTATGGGGGAGCATCTGCAGAACCGTTCGTCACTCATCACAACGCGCTTGATATGGACCTTTACCTGCGCATTTCCGATGAGCTCTATTTGAAGAGACTTCTGGCTGGAGGATTCCCCAAAGTCTATGAGATCGCGCGAGACTTTAGGAACGAAGGGATAGACCATACTCACAATCCAGAGTTCACCATGCTTGAATTCTATGAGGCCTATTCAGATGCAGAGAGGCAGATGCACTTCGT
>JAZKAE010000025.1:19192-19921 GCA_040389345.1 Patescibacteria group bacterium | reverse complement strand
GATGATACCTATAATTCTTCACCCGTTGCTGTCGAGGAAGCTCTAAAAGCTCTCACGTCTTTGTCTAAGGCTACTCGAAGGATAGCTGTGCTGGGCGACATGCTTGAACTCGGCAAGTTCTCGATCGATGAACATAAAAAAGTTGGTACACATGCAGCCTCAGCTGTAGATATTTTAGTGACCGTAGGAGTCAGATCAAGACACACGGCAGAAGGTGCACTTCAGGCAGGGATGAAAGAGGATTCAGTCCTTCAGTTTGATGATTCAAGATCCGCAGGGGACTATATACAAAATTTGATACACGAAGGTGATGCGATACTGGTCAAAGGCTCTCAAGGAGTGCGTATGGAGCGCGTGGTCGAAGAGATCATGCTCGAACCAGAGAACAAAGAAAAATTATTGGTAAGACAAGATGCAGAATGGCAGGTCAGAGGATAGATGGAAGGGAAATATCTGAAAAGATATATCAAGGCCTCAAGGACCTACATGAGTCTAAGCGGAAGAGAGTGACCTTTGCTGTATTTAATACGACTCCAGCCATCCTTTCCTTTATAGAGCGCAAAGAAGAGATAGCTCATAAGGTGGGCATAGAAACTATTCGCATTGAGAGAACTCCTCGCACCACCGAAGAAGCGATCTCAGTTATCGAGGATCTGAATGCATCTGATACTAATGGGATCGTGGTCCAACTCCCTCTACCAGAAGGTGTCGATACTGAAACGGTTCTTG
>JAZKAE010000025.1:0-19182 GCA_040389345.1 Patescibacteria group bacterium | reverse complement strand
AGCAGTTGAGCCTGATCTTGATGTGGATCTGCTCGGAGCTGAAACCAAGAAGCAATTTATAAATGGAGAGACTAAACGCCTGCCTCCAGTGGCCGGAGCTGTCATGGAAATGCTTGGAAGATCAAAAATATCCCTTTTAAAAAAGAGGATCGTCGTCTTGGGCCGAGGTAAATTAGTGGGGGAACCAGTAGGGATGCTTTTTGAAAGAGAAGGTATCCCTTTTGATCATATAGACAAGGAGACTTCCAATGAGGAGATCCTCGGGCTACTTTCACAAGCAGATATCATTATTTCTGGGATCGGAGTTCCACATTTTATTCTGCCCGAAATGGTGAAGGATGGGGTAGTGATCATCGATGCGGGGACCAGCGAATCAGGCGGCAAGCTTGCGGGCGATATGCATCCAGACACAGCATCGAAGACAAGCTTTTATACCCCGGTCCCAGGGGGAGTTGGGCCGGTCACGGTGGCTGTGCTCTATAGAAATCTATTTGCTATCTGAGGTTCCAGGAAGTGATCGTGATCGCACCAACGGCATCAGTATTATAGGTGAAATCTGCTGTGTAGCCGTTGTGTCCGTCCTCATAGGAGACCGTGCCTGCTCCGCCATGTGCTTCGATACTCGTCACATAGAATTTTCCTCCAACTGTTTCTTTGACAGTCGAGAGGCCTGAGATATTCAGCCGAATATAATCTTCTATGGGCATCACGCGGGTGGTTTCAGTGACCGGGAGAGGATTCGGCCGAGACATAAAAGGGAAGAGACTATCCCAGAATGCATATCCTAAAATAATAAGGGCGATCAAGATGACCAACGTTACTACAAATGATTTTTTCATAGTAAAAGTATAGCAAAGAAAAAAGCGACCCCCAGAAGGTCGCTTACTACTTGGGCGCTGGCCGGCCTGTTACGGTGTAGATCAGGGAGAGGGCGACCACCGCAAGGTTTCGAATCCTGTCGACATCATTTTCGATCCCAGCCTTGAACCCCTCGCAGACGATTCTGTTGGCCATATTGATCTGACTGTCTTTCCATCCTGGCTGGTTGCGGTGGCAAAGGAAGGGTAGACCGTCACGCAATGACTTCAGTACCCCAAATGCAGTGGGCAAGAAATCCTTGCTTTGGTCGATCGAGGGATTGAAAGCACACGAACCGCATCGAGGCCCGGATTCAACACATGCCATTCCTTCTGGCGCATGAGGGTCAATAACTCTGCGGTAATCGTTCATGAAAAGCCGCAGGATCTTTTCGACCGTGTCCCGCTGGGCGGGGGTAATGCTTCCGAATTCGACCTCGAAGAAGTCGATCGCCGTACGAGTATTGTCCACAGGAGAGGGGGTAAGAGGGAACGTCGTCTATATAAAAATTAACACGAATTAAGTAGATTGTCCAGGGTGACCCTACAGAGAATCGAACTCTGATTTGAACCTTGAGAAGGTCCCGTCCTAACCGTTAGACGATAGGGCCAGTACAATGTGGAAACGTCAAAAGAATACATAAAAATAAGGACTTTTTCAATCCCACAGGATGTGCTAAGGTGTCCACGGAATAAGTTCACCATTCACCCGAGGACCTCTGTGACCAGGAAGCGAGATCTCTCAAACCTCACCATCCGCTATTTTCTCCGTCCTCTTGATGGAGATCAGGATGGCCCCACCATTACTGAGCTTAAGGAGCTCAGCCAGAAGATTCGTTTTTGCAGGATCGCCTGCGTGGACGGATCAAATCGCCAGACCGACCGTGAGATCATCCCATGCAGCCAGGCGACCATCATCGCTCTGCAGGAGATGAGGAAGAGCAAGCACCTCAAGTTCGAGGTGTACGCCGAGAAGACCGATGGTAAGGCTCGTCTGCAGAAGACCCGGATCAAGGTCGCGCCAGCGAAGGAGATGCCCAAGCCTGTCCGTCGGCCAAAAGCATTCTAGTCGGATCCTTGGTAAAATGGATTCAGGCCCGTACACAGGAGGTATCATGCGAAGACAAGACCCAAGTGGTGTCCGCACATGGTATGTGCGCTGCATCGGCGAGCACACCAACGGCGCCGTCCGCCGTTTGGTGGAGATCGGGAACTTTCATGAGAAGAAGAAGTGCCACGATGGTGTACGCCGCGATCTGTGCGAGGTGACTGATGAAGCGTATCGAGTTATCATGGCCTCGATCACGGATGCCCATCTGAAGATCGAGGTCTACTTCAGCCGGAGTGAAGGAGAGGCTCCGCTGCGTCACCATTTTGAGAAGCCGAGTACCTCTGCTTCAAAAAAAGTGGCGCAAATGATCGCCAAAAGGAAAGCCCCCGTCGCATAGTGCGTCGGGTTTTTTATTTGCAAAAATATCGCGTGGTACAATCAAATTAAGGATGAAAATCTTTTACAAACGAAAAGCTCCCCAAAAGCAGCTTCAAGATGTCTTCTTCGACTCGAAGAGGCAAACTCTTGATCTGAGGGACAAGAGTTGGAAAATCGAACTGAGCAAGAAAAGTTTCCTCACCTTCTTTAGACATCATGCATGGGTCACTCTTGCTTCTGTTTCTATTTTTATCGGTGTAGTGGCTCTTATCTGGCCGGATGCACTTTTCACTAAAGCAGATACAGCGGTCTTTTATCCTTCCAGTTGTTTGGGGGGCTGGAAACATCCTGAATTGGCTACAGGTAAACCCCAAACGGATGAAGAGGCGGATCCAGAAGACTATACAAATGGCAATTCGGCGATCCTTTCAGACGCATCTGCGCAGATCTTTTGCGGGGGATTCCAAGGAGAGATCCCCCCGGGCACGATCCCTCATATTGTCACCCTTTCTTTTGATTGGACTCTAAAAGGGGCAGAGGATGAGGGTCCGGAGCCGATCCTCATCACAGATGACAACTCGAGCACTACTCTTGAGGCAGTTCTTGATTCGACTATTGATACAAGCGTCACTAACGTTTCAAGTGTGCCAAGCGACCCACCCGAAGCGTTGCCCGAACCTTCTTCTGGTTCTCCCTTGTCTGAACCGGTCATAGAAACTCCTACAGAGAGTGCTCCAGCTGAAGAGGCTCCTATTAGTTTCTCTATCTTTCCCCGTGCCTATGCACAGGAGGTCTTGGATGAAGTTGCTACAACTTCTGCCGTAGTCGCTTCTTCTAATAGTTTTCTTGAGGTTTTATACACCATGGATGGGCAAACATGGACCAATTTGGGAGAGATTGAAGCTCGCGATCTAGGCCACACCACCTTTGATCTTCCTCCGGCTTCGTATTCTGCATGGACAGACCTTTCAAAGCTTCAAGTACAGATCCGCTCGAAGGCGACTTTGGATAACCCCGGGGTGGTCTATCTCGATGCTCTGAAGATTGAAGTAGGATTTGATGCTGTAGCTAAGGAAGAGATTCCAGAAGACTTTACCGCCTATATAGTTTCTGATATTTCGGATACCTATAGTGAAGTAAGTACGAGCGTGGTCAAGGATAACGGACAAGAGTCCTTATTGTTCAGAGGAGCTCCAGGATCGAGCTTTAGATTTTATAAGGTCGATGACCCTACATTTATGATAATGACTCCAGTGGGCAAGGAATTATCAGTTATGCCCACATATTTTTTTAAGGAAGGCGATTTTGTGCTTATTAACACGAACGAAGTCACGGGGTGTATGAGTCTGACTATTGAAGATTGCCACGCCGATGCAGGATTTATAGCCGAGACCGCATTTGGTATTACAACTGTGCACAAGTTACAAGATACTTTGGTACAATAAAGGATAATGAAAAGGGAAAAGATCCATCAAGTTTTTTACGGAGTACTTTTCCTGATTGTTACTCTTCTGATCGTCACGGTGGTAGAAGCCGCCACACCGAACCCTGGGCATCCTTGGGCCGAAGTCGGGAACGGAGACTTTCAAGTGACTGGAGCTACAGCAATGCGTACCTATACAGTGCCTGATGCGAATGCGACTATATTGACTGACAACACTGACGTCACTCTGTCTCAAGGGGGAACTAATGCTACTCTTACGGCTGCCAACGGTGCTGTGGTATATTCGACTGCCTCTGCATTTGCACTCAGTGCAGCGGGGAACTCTGGCCAAATTCTCAGATCTGGAGGTGCTGGGGCTCCAACATGGTCTACAGCTACATACCCAGCTACTGCGGGTACATCTGCAAACTTACTTGTCTCAGACGGCACGAATTTTACAAGCACCGCACCGAATTCGATGGTTACGACTCAGACAAGGTCGTATGACGCGACCGGTGGCACAACAACTTTCTCCCTTTCAAGCAATACAAGTTTCCGTATAGGTATGTTCAGAGTTCATGCTAACATCACCCCGAACCAGGTCACTGTTCTCCCCGGCACTATTACCACGGGTTCTACTGGCGGGCTCAAAATTTGCATCTACAGTGAAGCGGGAACTAAGCTGATAGACCAGACTACTGCAGCTCCAGTAGCCAGCACAGCTCTAACTACCACCATATCGACTCCAGCCACTTTGACTCCCGGCAACTACTATATAGCGGTCGGATGTGTCACTGCCGCTTGCAGTGCCCTGACAGTCACATCTTTTCTTTCAACAGCTTTTGCTTATGAGAACGGAGCCACTGTGCCTGCCGGTAAAAAAGTATACGAAGGCACAGGTACTATGACTGCAGGAACATGCAACACTTCGCTACCCACGATTACGGGCGCTATCTCAAGCACGGTTAACGCGCGCCTCGACAACTAAGGTATGCACAAGCTAGTTTCTTTTATTCTCCTGATCATCATATCGGTCCCGGCCGTATCTCTTGCCGCCCTTTCCTGTTCGATCACCACAGCTGCTGCCTGTACCAGCCCGAGTGCGATTATCCTAAGAATGTCAGCCGCCTCGAATGCTCATGCGGAATTGCCGAGCCAGTCTACAGCCGGGTATGCATCAAATGTGGTGTGTTGTACCGGAGGGACTGGGCTTGGGAATAGTTGTAGCGGCACCTATGACACAGTGGCCAAACTCTCTGCGGTCACCAATGCTCATATCCAACAAAACTCTCAAAGTGGCTATGCACAAAATGCGTGCATGTCTGTGACCTCAGGCACAGTGACTGTAGGGTATGGATCTGGGAGCTGTGCTGGATATGACACAACGCTGGCTTCGATGACGGCCGCGACCAATGCACAGATCGGCAGCCCTGCGACATATTCAACCACTATCTGTGGATCGGTGGGCTCGGCTCCTACCTTTACTCAATCTGCATATCGATTTTTTACAAACTTGGACTCTACAAACGTGAGCTCGGCTTTGGCAGCTCAAGATACTGCACCCGTATTAGGCTCAGCAGGAACTGCGTTCAGGCTCAGATCACTTTTTCATGTCGCCACAGGGGCATTGAACTCGAGTGGTCAGACATTCAAACTTCAATATTCTCCAAAGTATAGTTCTTGTGATTCTGGTTTTGCTGGAGAGATCTATAGAGACATAAGCACGAGTACCCCAATATCTTTTAAAGATAATGCCACCCCTTCTGATGCAGCAACTCTCACCACAAATGCAAGCGATCCAACTCATAGCACCGACACGATCGTCCCAGAGACATATGAGGAGGCGAACAATTTTACGAACACTGCTGCAGCTATCCCTGTCGGTCAAGACGGATTGTGGGACTTCTCACTTTTTGATAATAACGCTCCTACTGGCGCCTCGTATTGCTTTAGGGCTGTAAAGTTTGATGACACATTATGGGCATGGGGTACCAATGCCAGCGAAGAATACGGGAATGCCACAAGTACTGCCACTACTACACCCGTTCAGATTGGTTCAAGTACTTATAAAATGATAGCTCACGGAATTAACTCTGGTTTTGGTATCAAAAGTGATGGTACGTTGTGGGCATGGGGTTCAAATACTTTAGGACAATTAGGACAAGGCAACACTACCTCCAATGTTGGGGTCGGACCACTTCAGGTAGGGGCAGCAAAGTATAAATTAGTCACCGCATCAAATAACAACGGACAAGTTTTAGCTATACGTGAAGATGGGACACTGTGGGGGTGGGGATCGAACACCAGTGGTCAATTAGGATTAGGGAACACTACAAGTCCGATTACTTCACCCACTCAAATCGGAAGTGCAACATATGTTGCAGTGGCAACCGGAAACTTAAGTACTGTTGCCATAAAATCTGACGGCACATTGTGGGGGTGGGGGTTTAATTCAAGTGGAGAACTTGGCCAGGGCAATACCACTCAATCTACTTCTCCTATTCAAATCGGGAGCGACACATGGTCTGCAATAGCTATGAGTAATACTACTGTTCACGCGATAAAGTCGGACGGTACATTATGGGGATGGGGTATAAATAACTTGGGTCAAGCTGGAGTGGGGAGCTTTACAACTCCCATCACAACTCCAACTCAGGCAAGTAGTGCTAGCTGGAGCTCCGTGGCAGCTGGGGGCTTCTTTGCTCTAGCTATAAAGTCGGACGGTACATTATGGGGGACAGGAAGAAATGCCAGCGGAGAACTTGGACAAGGAGGCACAGCTTCTCCGGTGATAAGCTATACACAGATCGGAAGTGCAACATACTCGGCGATAGCTGGTGGAGGTAACCATAGTTTAGGAATTCGATCTAACGGCACCCTGTGGGGATGGGGGTTAAATTCAAGCGGCCAGCTTGGTTTGGCAAATACAACATCTCCTATCACTACCCCCACACAAGTGGGCACCGCAACCTACAGTTCTGTAACGGCAGCGTCTACACATAGTGCTGCTATCAAGTCGAGTGAAGATCTCACTTACACCGTGATCCCAGAGGTGACTACGGCCTCATCTCAATCACTTTCTTTTTCTTTATCTACAAACACTGTTGGTTTCGGCCCGCTCACATCCGGCGGGGCACGATACGCGACATCCGATTCCTTAGGAAGTGCGAGTGAGGTCGAGGCCCATACCATATCAGTCACCACAAATGCAGGAAGTGGGTATTCAGTGGTAGCTCAGGGATCTACCTTAACTTCTCAGCAGAATGGATCGAATACTGTCACGGCTATAGGGGGTACAAACACTGCGTCGTCAGCTGGCACAGAGCAATTCGGACTTCGTATGACAGCTACCGGAGGGGTAGGGGCAGTCACATCTCCGTATGCTGCGTCCGGCTTTGCCTACGCAGGCACCACTTCTACTGCCAGCCAGGTAGCATCAGCTGCATCAGGAAATGGCGTTGCTACTGTATACTCGGTTCGCTACATCGCAAACGTGGCTCCTACAAGCGAGGCAGGTACGTATTCGACAAATCTCGTCTATGTCGCCACAGCCAACTATTAATTATCCACAGGTAAATGACCTCTCCAGTGCTACTATTATGAATAGCAATTACATTTAATGATTTACATGAAATTTCTCTTAACCCGCTTCCGCTCTCATGTCACCATCGGATTTTGTCTTCTTCTTATCCTAGCGAATGCGAGCCTTGCGTCAGCGGCAGCCTTGACGAGTATCAGTGATACCATGACGAGGCAGACCATTAGCACAAATTCGGCTCATGTTATCAAATTCACTACCCCCACAGGCGTAGCCATCAGCCAGACCGTGATCGTGACCTTCCCTTCAGACTTTACCCTTACAAGCTCCACCTTCTCAAACGTCACTATTAGCTGGGGAACGACGACAGGCCTTGAGAACTCTACAACTACTGCCGCGTCTAACGCTGCTACAGTTTGGGGAGTAGCTTTTAGCGGTACAGGCAGCCGTACGATGACCCTTACCGCCCCTTCAGGTGCTGGGAACAACATTCCCGCAGGCAAAGTAATGGTAATAACTCTTGCAAGTACGAACGCCGTCAACCCTTCAGTTGCTACTACCTATTCGATCGGGGTGACAGGCACCTTCGGAGACACAGGTACTACTACCGTTAATACCATTTCAAACGACACCGTCGCAGTGTCCGCAACAGTGGCTCAATCCATCAGCTTTGCGATATCAGCGAATACGATCAGCTTTGGTACCCTCGACTCTGCAGCCGCTCGCTACGCGAACACAACAACAGGTTCAGCATCAGATGCCGTAGCCCACACCCTCGCTGTCGGTACGAACGCGCCGACCGGATACACGATCACTGTCCAAGGAGCTACTCTAACGTCGCAACAAAATGGCGCAAATACCATCACGGCAGTCGGTGCTTCTCCAGCAACTTATGCAGTAGGCACGGAACAGTTCGGTATCTATGCGACCAAGGCCGGAGGTTCGAATGGCACTATCGCTGCCCCATATGCGACTGCTTCTTCCTTCGGTTACAACGGTACGTCTGGTGCTGCTGTTACCTTTGCCTCAGGAACTACTGCGACTGCTACGGAAACGTATTCTCTCCACTATCTTGCAAGCATTGCAGCCAACACTGAAGCAGGTACCTATGCAGCCAACCTCGTCTATGTTGCCACCGCTAACTATTAGGGTATAGTGAACAGGCTCATGAAAATCTCCTCCTTTATCAGGATCGTCCTCATCCTCCTTTGTTTTGTTGTCCCTATACGCCGAACACTCGCCCTTACGGTTTCTCCAGCCAAGATAGAGATCCAAGCTGACCCGGGGACGATCGTCAGTGGCGAGTTCCTTGTGGTAAACGATGAGAGCGGGACGAAGACTTTTTATACATCTGCAGAGAACTTTGAGGCTCAAGGAGAGACAGGCACCCCTAACTTTGTTCCAGGCAAAGAAGGTCTGGCATCATGGGTCAATGTAGCTCCTGAGGTGGTTCTCAACAAAGGCGAGCAGAAGAAAATTCCTTTTACTATTCAAGTCCCCAAGTCAGCCGAGGCAGGAGGTCATTTTGCTGCAATTTTTTTAACAACGATCCCTCCTGTAAATACTTCTAACCAAGTTTCGGTCGGTTCAAAGATCGGTATCCTTCTCTTGCTGCGCGTGAGCGGTCCGATTAAAGAAGGAGGGGGATTGCTTGAGTTCTCAATGGAGAATAATAAGCGTTTTTATACCGCTCTTCCAGTGTCGATGATGTATCGTTTTCAGAATTCAGGCAATGATCGTGTAAAGCCAGAAGGTACTCTCAAAATTAAAAATTCTCTGTTCCTTACCGCGTTTGAAGGTCCGGGTAATCCAAGCGAGGGTAATATTCTCCCAGGAAGCGTTCGTAAATTTAATCTCGAATGGAAAAAGAGCGAGGTGCCTACAGGCCCCGTGGGATTCATAGGCGCACTCAAAAATGAGTGGAATAATTTTGCCCTTGGTTTTTATACTGCAAATCTTAATCTTATGTATGGATCTAAGGCTGATACAGCCTCTATGTCGACGACGTTCTTTGTTTTCCCCTGGCATGTGATGCTCGTCGGGGTCATTATTATTGCTGCGCTTCTTTTCTTACTTTCTCGAATCATTAAGCGATATAACCGATGGATCATCGAAAAATCCAGGAGCGTCGCTTAGTTCTTTTCTTACTTAGCTTCTTGTGTTTGATCCCGGGATCTACAAAGGCGCAGGTAGTTACTATACATAGCACAACCACTGTCAGTATTACTGCAGAGGTCATTGATCCAAATGCAATAACTCCGACTCCAACACCGACCCCTGGTGGTGGCGGTGGCGGAGGGGGAGGAGTTTCCATGGGAGGTCAAGTAAAATTTTCAGGTAAAGCATACCCTGGCACTCTGGTGACGTTGCTTCAAGACGCAAAAATAGTTGGTACGACGAAGTCTGCGCCTGATGCAAGCTTTTCGCTTATGCTCAGCAATGTGAACACCGGAGCATATGTCTTCAGCCTTTTTTCTGAAGACTATCAAGGGAACAGATCCTCACTGGTAACATTTTCAGTAGCAGTCTCAAGCGCTGGGATAACATATGTTTCAAATATTTTTATCGCACCGACCATTAGTCTCGACAAACAGCAGGTTAAACAGGGAGATCCTTTGAAAGTGTTTGGCCAAAGCACCCCAGGGGCAGATATCGAACTATTAGTGCACTCAGCAAATGAGCTTTCATACAAAACTCATACTGATCCTTCGGGTATCTATCTCTTTACGGTGGATTCAGGCAAACTTGATTTTGGTGATCACTCTACTCAAGCCAGAGCTCTTTTAGAGGAGGATGAAAGCTTTCTTTCAAAGTCACTTAGTTTTCAAGTAGGGCTCAAGAATATTTTAACCATAGCTACGGGCCTTAAAGGAGACCTTAACAGTGACAGCAAAGTAAATCTTGTGGACTTTTCGATTATGGCATATTGGTATAAGCGCTCGAATTTTCCTCCAAAAGTCGACCTCAATGCCGACGAGAAGATAAGCATCACGGACTTCTCGATCATGATCTATAACTGGACCGGCTAATGAAAAAAATACTCTTTATTTGTTTCTTTCTCTTTTCTCCATTCCTAGTGCATGGTGCTGAACTCAGTATCACTCTGGATCTTGGAAACAAGGTTCAGACAAGCAAACCTTTTGTCGCTGAAATCCTGATGAAAACAGAGGAGTCAATAAACGCCATAAGTGGGAAGGTTATTGTTCCTAAAGGACTTCAAGCTACAGATGTACGATTTGATAATTCGATCATTTCTTTATGGGTGGAGGCTCCCCACATTGTCACATTGAAGGATCACCAAGAAATTGTTTTCTCTGGCCTTATACCTGGAGGATTTTCAGGACTTTTGAGCCCGTATTATCGAGGAGTACGAGCAGCTTCACTGTTTAATATTCGCATGTACTCAACGGAGCCAGGCGATTTTGTACTATCTATGCAAGAAGGCCGTGTGTATTCAAATGATGGATCAGGAACGGAAAAAAATATTCCAGATGTACAAGCGGTAGTGACAGCGGGGGGATCTGCCGGGACCATAGGTGAAAAGAAGATCGATACTACAGCTCCAGAAGAATTTCTCCCGGTTATTTCCCACTCTTCCTTGCTCTATGGGGACAAATGGTTCGCATCATTTGATACTAAGGATGCTGAATCCGGGATAGGTTATTTTGAAGTGGCTGAAGTAAAGCCCAATTCCTTCGCTGAACCTTTGTGGAAAAAGGCAGAAAGCCCGTATCTTCTCTTGGATCAGTCGCTTGAGAGCACGGTGTTTGTCCGAGCTGTCGATAAGGAGGGAAATGTGAGGATGGAAGAGGTTCATCCTAGAGAAAAAAACAAGAAGACACACTTTCCACTTATCTCGGGTATAATTTTCTTAGCAGTCCTTCTTTGGGCTTTCCTCAAAAGATCCCATGAAAAATAAGATCTATCTTTTTGCTCTAGTTTTCCTCCTCCCTTTTTCTGCGCATGCAGCGACGCTTTCGATCGTGCCGGTAACAGGATCTTTTTCAAGCGGGCAGGTATTCCAGGCTTCTGTGTATGTATCAAGCCCTACTGAGGCTATCAATGCAGTACAAGGCACTGTCTCGTTTCCAGCGCAGAACCTCGAGGTCCTCTCTTTGTCCAAATCAGGCTCTATAGTGGGGCTATGGGTTCAAGAACCCACCTTCTCAAATCTTGCGGGACAAGTGAACCTAGAGGGTGTAGTGCTGAATCCAGGCTTTATTGGGGCTTCAGGGAAGGTACTCACTATCACTTTCAGGACTAAGGCAGCCGGGTCAGTGCCTGTGATATTTAGTTCAAGCTCAGTCCTTGCAAATGATGGACAAGGGACAAATGTGCTCAAAAGCTTTGCTGGTTCAACGTATATTGTTGGCGACAAGGTGACTCAGCAAGGGGCCGCTGATGCGACAAGCGCCTTAGGAGAGCTAGGAACGCCATCATCCGTAGTGATCACTTCTGCTACTCATCCTGACTCGGCTTCGTGGTATACGCGCACCATGGCAACCCTCAGTTGGAAATTGCCCCAGGATGCAACGGCTGTTCGCTATGCCTTCGATCATAACGCCCGTACCACTCCATCGGCAGATGTACCTGGTCTTATAACCACTAAAACCTTCACAGATCTCGAAGATGGAGTGTGGTATATGCATGTAAGAGTGGAGAATGATAAAGGCTGGGGGGCAGTTTCTCACTTTAGAGTGGCTATAGACACCATCCCTCCAACTCCGTTCAAAGTGAAGGTTCCAGAAGGGACGGCTTCAGATGATCCGACTCCTGTAGTAGATTTTCATACTGTAGATAAGGGGTCAGGTGTCGATCATTATGTGTTAAAGGTGGGGGACAATGATCTTCTCACTATCAAAGAGAATGAGGTTTCTTCGAACTCGTATCGTCTTTCTCCGCAACTGCCCGGCAAGCATACTTTGCTCGTGCAAGCGGTCGATAAGGCTGGCAACATAACTACCGAAACAGGAGAATTCGAGATCATCTCTATTATTCCACCCACTATTCTTGAAATGCCGAGCTCGATTGTGGAAGGAAATATTCTTCATATAAAGGGAACTACATATCCGAACTCGATGGTAAATGCCCACTTTATAAACGAAAAGAGAGAAATAGAAACAGAAAGCATCCACAGCACACAGACGGGAGAATTTGAATTTATCTGGACCAAGCAGCTTGACCGAGGAGTGTACACCGCTACTTTTGATGTTGTTGATGCACGAGGAGCAACGAGCGTACCCACAGAACCTAGGACATTGGAAGTGAAGCGCCGGGCTCTCTTTGCCATTGGATCCCTTATAGTAGATTACGTTTCTATCGGACTATTCCTAGCCTTCTGCATTGCCGGGCTTTTCTTTCTTGGGTGGTATCTTTTGAACAAGACTATTATGTTTAAAACACGTATGCGCAAAGAGCTTCATAGGGTTGACCATGATTTCCATAAAGCCTTTCAGCTTCTGTCAAAGGATTTTGAGGAAGAGATCAAGAACCTGGAAGGAGTTCGCTCAATGCGAGATCTAACGAGAGAGGAAGAAAGGATCGTCAAGAAGATGCGCCAAAACCTCGCCGATGCTGAGGAGTTCCTAGAGGAGGATCTCAGAAAGCTTGAGGATATTGTATAGAAAAACGCCGCACCTGGTGGTACGGCGGGTTAGATTTTTACTATTCCATCTAGAAACCCGAGGAGCAAAGCTTCCCCGGCAGACATGATCCGAGGAGTTGGATCATTTTCCTGCAGAAGACGACTAAGTGTTTCGGCCGTGAAGCTCGGCACTCGGCGAGTCAAGTTCGTAATGGTCTCCTCGCGGATCTGACGGCGGCGTTCTATCTGTTGGGCCAGCATTCCACTCAATACGGTGATGTCACTGTCTGGGGTGAGCCGAACATTGACTATCTTGTAGTTGTTGTGGAACAGAAGCTTGGCAGTAGGAAGTGCCGCCCTTACGTTGCATGCCTGAAGCACCAACATCGCCGTCGAGAAGCAGTGGCCATATACGATGCCGATGACGATGGAGCCCAAGCCTTCAATGCAGGAGGCCAAACGTTCGCCTGGGTAATAATCTCCACCGTTTGATTCGAACCTGACCACGATCGGCTCGCAGCTCAACTCGTCCAAACGACGCAATTCGCGCATGATCTCCACGCTTCGCTCATCGTCGAACTTGTCTCCGAGAACCACTCTGCGCTCATAGGAATCACGAGCGTAGAGGCTGAGCTCCAGGTTGCTTTTTAGAGCGGGCATCTGAACCTCATACGCTAGGGTTTAGTGAAAGAACGATTGACTTTTGAAGCCACACCGCCTATAATACAATCATAGAAACTATAAAAAGTCAATATGCACGAATCAATACCAAATGATGGAGAAGAATTAGTGAGCTCACAGCACCCAGAAGGGTATGTCCCTGACAGTGAAGAGATCCTTTATACCGATCCTCGTACTGGGTTAGTTCACAAGTTCTCAAGCACAATGGAAAAAGCTGAGTTCATTGAGGATCAGAACAAGCCAGAGAATAAAAACTAAGAAAGAACTCCCTTCGGGGAGTTTTTCTTTGCTATACTTATTTCATGTCAGAGACTGGATCTTTTTCTAATCCTCACGAAGAGCTTGCATATCTGCGTTCAAAGGTCCTCGAGACCGAAAAGCGCCTCGAGAAGTTTGGTAGTGAATTTGTCCGTTCGGACATCATTAAAACTGCAGTAGGGGATTTTAAGAAAGATCATGCTCAGGATGTCACTCCGGCCATGCATGAATCTTCAGCACAGCTTGTTGAAAAACTCGCTGGAGCACCGGATGAGAAGCAATTAAAGGAAATGCTTCGTTTGACCGAAACCAAGGGTGTCCTTCAGGCGCTTTCAACCATAGAGAAGATGAGGGGATGGAAGCTTGAGGATGATTTTCATGACCATCTCGTGGGCCTCATCGCTCATGGATTACCTCCGCAGGGTATAAAGGAAAAAGGTCCCGAATACAAAGCTCTGCACATGAGTTTGTATGAGGTCATCCTCCCTAAAACAATAGAGACTGAAAAATCCTTTGCAGATCTTATACGAAGTATGGAACAACTGTATGCCGGGTTGCTTTCAGTCGGCAGTTCAAAGGATACAGAAAGTGACTATATGGTGTTTGAGATCGCAAATCCGGATGGGGAAGAAGACACGGCCATATTTGTCTCGGTCCCTACTGATCGTAAACAGCTTTTTGAGAGACAAGTTCTCTCCATCTTTCCAACTATCCGTCTGAATCCTCGAGAAAGAGATTACAATATCTTCTCAGACACTGGGCGCGCCTTTGGGGCTACGGCCACACTTTCATCCTCTGGGGCTTATCCTTTGCAAACGGCCGAGGCTTTCGGCGAGGATCCACTCAATGTGATCCTCCAAAGTTTTTCAAAGATACCTAAGACAGGATCCGGGGCAGCGCTCCAGATCATTTTTAAGCCGCGAGGCACTACCTATACGGACAGATACCAAAAGGCTGTTGAGGCCATCCAAAAGGGTACCAAGGCAAAAGATGCACTTGTAGATAGCACGTTTGGTGGAGAATTCAAAAAAGCTGTAGGCGAGATCCTGTTCTCTTCTGACAAGAAAAAAGATGACAAGGAGCCAAAGATCGATGATGATGCCATACAGAGCATCAAGAAAAAGATAGAAAGTCCGATCGTAGAGACAAACATCCGCTTTGCAGTCTCGGCTCCTTTGGAAAGCGACTCTCGACACCTCTTGGACCACCTTGAATCTGCTTTTAATCAATTTGAAAATGCTGGCAAGAACAGATTTGTGTGGGAGAGGATGCCTGCGAACAAAGAAAGTGATTTCTATCGGGCCTTCACCTTTAGATTATTCAGAGAGAACGAGATCCTGCCTTTAAACCTAAAAGAGCTTTCGGTCATCCTTCATTTCCATACGCAGTCTTTGATCGAGACCTCAACCTTGAAACGAAGCTCGGCCAAGGGTGCGCCTGTCCCTATGGGAGTCCCTGTCCAAGGTACGATCCTTGGAGTCAATAAATTCCAAAATGGAGAACTTGTGGTGGCAATGCAAGACGAAGATCGCCTTAGACATTTCTATGCGATAGGACAGACCGGTACGGGCAAGTCTACACTGCTCAAAAACATGATCATCCAGGATATCGCTCGAGGCGATGGAGTGTGTATGATCGACCCTCACGGCGTGGATATCCAAGATGTACTGGCAAACATTCCTGCGCACCGTATTGATGATGTGATCTATTTTGATCCAGCTTCGACCGAGCGTCCGATGGCGCTCAATATGCTTGAATACAATCCACACTATCCAGAGCAGAAGACTTTTGTGGTGAACGAACTTTTCTCCATTTTCCAAAAGCTCTACGGAGGCAACCCCGAGTCGATGGGCCCAATGTTCGAGCAATATTTTAGGAACGCCGCGATGCTTGTCATCGAAGATCCTGAGACCGGATCGACACTCCTTGATATCTCCCGCGTTCTTGCGAACAAACAGTATAGACAACTAAAGATCAGCCGCTGCAAGAATCCTATTGTGGTCCAGTTCTGGACCGAAGTCGCTGACAAAGCGGGAGGAGAAGCAGCGCTGGCCAACATCGTCCCGTACATCACATCTAAATTTGACGTCTTTTTGGCAAATGACATCATGCGTCCGATCATCGCACAGGAGAGATCATCGTTTGATTTTAGGGACATCATGGATAAAAAGAAGATCCTTTTGGTCAACCTCTCCAAGGGTCGACTCGGAGACATCAATGCAAACTTGATCGGCCTCATACTTGTGGGCAAGATCCTCATGGCTGCGCTCTCACGCGTGGATTCGATAGGTCAAGGTATGCCTCCGTTCTATCTCTACATCGATGAATTCCAGAATGTCACTACGAATTCCATATCGACCATCCTTTCTGAGGCGCGCAAATATAAGCTGTCTCTTAACATTGCTCACCAATACATCGCCCAGCTTGAAGATGGGATCAAGAACGCTGTGTTCGGGAACGTGGGCACGCTCGCGGTGTTTAGAGTCGGTACAGATGATGCTGAATATCTATCTAAACAGTTTGAGCCGGTCTTTACAGCAAATGACATTGTGAATATCGATAATCGGAACGCATATATAAAGATGCTCGTCGACGGTAGGCCGGTTAAACCTTTCAATATTGAGACACTGCCACCTCCACAAGGTCATCCTGATCAGATAGAGACCATCAAGAGATTGTCTTTTGGCAAATATGGCGGTGATAGGAACGAGATCGAAGCCCGGATACTTGAGAAATATAAAAAAGAAGCTCCTTCTATATAAAGTAAAAGGGCCGACGTGTGTCGGCCCCGGTGGGCGGCAATTAGCTTGCCTTGGAGTGGAGTGGACCGGGGAAGTTCTCCTGGGTCCGTTCCTCCGTGATCTCTTCGTTCAGGCGGCGGGGTTCGCGCTTGCTGACGATGTGCTCGGACTGCGAATGACGCTTCCGCGGTGTCTTGCGAGTCGCAGTACGCGGCGGCATGACCGGCGTCTCGGGTTCAGGTGGCGCTGGCAGTGTCGCATTGCGGATCCGCATGCGCTCGATCGCTGCTTGGGCTCGGTCGGTCTCTTTCTCGGACATCAGAAGCTCCTGTGCTAGGTAGACGTGCGAGGAAGTGCTGGTTCTGCATGTATCCTAGCACAAACAAGCTCAAAAGTCAATAGGAAAAGAGGGGATAATTAGGAGAAAAGGGAATCGATAGCATCTTTTACATACACGCTGTCTGCCTTACCCTTGAGATCTTTCATGACGAGGCCCATGAATTGGCCTTTTTTTGCTGGATCGGTTGAGCCCGTCTCTGCTTGCTTTGCTTTTACAAAAGCGAGAACCTCATCTTTACTCATCTGCTCGGGGAGGAAGGTCTCAAGCACTCGAAGCTCCGCGGTCTCATCATGAGCAAGGTCTGGGCGACCTCCTTTTTCAAACTGCTCGATCGAATCCTTGCGCTGCTTTACACTTCTTTGGATGACGTTCATCGCGTCCTCATCGCTGAGCTCCTCGTCTGGCTTGTGCTTTTTGGAAACAAGCTCATTGGTAAAGGCGGTCAAAAGACCCCTGAGAACATTGAGTTTGAGAGTATCCTTGGAGCGCATAGCTTCCTTGATCTTCTCTCGAATTTCGGTGTGTATCGACATGCTATAATCATATCATGACTCCAATTCTCATCATTGGCCTTGTCCTGATCATCCTCAATGTAGCTGGATTTTTAATACTTTTTCGCAGGAAAGAGACACCTGTAGCTGATACCCGCGGGCTTGATCTTATTCTCCAGCAAGTGAACGAGCTCTCTCGCGTTGTGGACCACAAAATGAGTGAGTCAAACAAGATGATGAATGAATCGGTCAGGAATCAGTTCGGAGAATCTGCCAAGCTGATCCGCGAGGTGACCGAAGGTCTCACCAAGCTTGATGAGACGAACAAGCAGGTTGTATCCTTTGCAGATCAGCTCCAATCTCTTGAGGATATTTTAAAGAATCCAAAACAGCGCGGGATACTCGGAGAATATTATCTGGAAACTTTGCTCAAGAATTGCATGCCGCCCGGATCGTATGAGATGCAGTATGAGCTAGGGACCGACGAGGATGGTTCGCGCCTCATCCCGGATGCAGTCGTCTTTGTGAAGGAAAAGATCATCCCTATTGATTCGAAGTTCTCGCTTGAGAACTATAACCGCCTGGTAGAGGAGAAGGACTCCGTCGAGAAAACGAGGCTTGAGAAGCTTTTTGTGAATGACCTCAAGAACCGCATCACCGAAACATCTAAATACATCCAGCCAGCGAAAGGCACTATGGACTTTGCGTTTATGTTCATCCCACACGAGGCCATTTATTATGATCTGATCGTGAACAAGATCGGTGCGCTCCAAGAAGAGACTGAGAGCCTTATCCAGCGGGCCGCGTCTAAATACAAAGTGATCATCGTCTCTCCTACCTCCTTCCTCGCGTACCTCCAGACCGTCCTCCAAGCCTTGAATGCCATGCAGATCGAAGAGAGAGCGCAGGATATCGTAAAGAGGGTGGGGGAACTCGGCAAGCACCTGAAGACCTATGAAGAATATTATATAAAGCTTGGGAATACTCTGGGGACCGCGGTGAATCACTATAACAGCGCAGGTAAAGAGCTTTCTAAGGTAGATAAGGATGTCTTGCGTATCACTGGCACCTCTGCCAGCCTGGAAACCATCACTATCGACAAGCCAAGCTTAGAATAGGCCTCTTTCTAGGCTCTGTGCCTTGCATTTTAAGCTCTGCTATGTAGAATATATGGCCTATATGGCAACCAAAGCAGCTACAACCAAACCAGCCAAGAAAGCCGCCCCAAAGGCCGCTCCTGAAGCTGTAGAAGCTGCTCCTAAGGCTGTTCGAGCCTCTAAGGCTCCAAAGACCGAGTTTGCAGTCATCGCCACTGGAGGCAAGCAGTACCGAGTTTCTCCTGGGGATTCGGTCAAGATCGAGAAGATCATCGGCGACCTCAAAGAAGGGGATAAGATAGTATTCGACAAGGTTCTCCTCGTCGACGACGGCGCTCTCGCAGCCACTATCGGTACTCCTTTCATCAAGGGTGCGACCGTCTCAGCCACTTTGAAAAAGATCTCCAGGCACAAGACCATCGATGTCATCAAATACAAGCAGAAGTCTCGATATTTCAAGAAGAATGGGCACCGACAGCCATACTTTGAGGTCCAGATCGATTCGATAAAATAAAATCCCGCCGAAAGGCGGATTTTATTTTGTGCGGTGGAGGAAGGCGTTCTTTAAGGTGTCAGGATCGGCGTATTCAAGCTCAGCGCCCGTGGAGAGTCCGCGACCGAGGACGGTGAAGGGGAGTCCTGTATCTTTAAATTTCTCCTTGATGAATTCGACAGTGTTCTCTCCTTCAGAGTTTGCGTTCATGGCCAGTATAACCTCTTTTAGCATTTTTTGATCTCGAGCG
>JAZKAE010000024.1:0-14704 GCA_040389345.1 Patescibacteria group bacterium | reverse complement strand
GGGACAGGGCCTGGGACCTTTGGTCCACTCTGGAATATGTATAAGCCAGAGGGTATCAATCTAACGCCGTATTGGGGAGCGAACTTCTTGTATGGATTCGGCCTTATGCCTACTCTCTTTGTGACTACCGGTATCCTCGGCATTCTCACCTGGATATGGTTCTTCTTTTTCTACCTCAAGATGGGGATCACCGCTCTTCGAAAGCCAGAAGAGGGGATCTCCCGATTTTTCACCGTCTCATCTTTCTTCGGGTCGCTCTTCCTGTGGGCGACAAGTTTTCTCTATGTGCCAAATCTCACCATCCTTACTCTAGCCTTCTTTTTGACCGGGATCTTTCTTGCGACGAGTGTGCTTCACGGCTCGCCTGTTAAAAATGTCGTATTCAGGGGCAAGAAGTTCTCAGGCTTTGTAGCTGTCGTTCTTTCGATGATTCTTGTCATTGGTACCGGCATGATCGGCTACACGTTGCTCTCTCGCGGAGCATCCAGTATGTATTTCAATCAAGCGGTTCTCTATGCAAATCGCGATGCGGATATCGGGCGGTCGATCGAGAGTGTGAATAAAGCCATAGGGCACGCTGACTTTGATTTCTACTATAGGACCAATGCAGAACTGTCGCTTCTCCAGATGAACAAGCTCGTCGAGGGGAAGGCCGTAACCGAAGAGACAGGGAAGCTCGTCAGCGAATCGCTGAATAACACGTTGTCCTTGGCCGAGCTCGCCATTGACCGTGATCAGTTCAATTATCAAAACCCGCTGGGACTCGGTCAGATATATGACACTCTACTCGCTCCGCCTTTCTCTGTGCCAGAAGCATATGAGAAAGCTAAAACTGCTTACCAGAGCGCTCTTGTGCTCGCTCCGCACGATCCAGAGATCTATCTCCGCCTCGGGAAGCTTGAGATGGAGCACAACAATCTTTCTGGAGCGAAGGAATACATACAAGAGGCCTTGAATGAGAAGAATGATTATGCTGATGCATATTTTCTCTCGGCTAAAGTAGCGATCCTTGAGAATAATCTCAAGCAAGCGATAAAGGATTCTGAAGCACTTGCAGTTCTCTCTCAAAATAATCCCGGGGCATACTTTCAGCTCGGCGTACTCTACTACACAGCAGGCGACTATCAGAGTGCTATCAAGGTCTTGCAGGAAGCAGATCGAATGGTCGGAGGATATGCGAACGCAAAATATTTCCTGGGGCTTGCCTATGCAAAACTTGGCAATGCGGAAGCTGCTATTCAGCAATTCCAAGGCTTGAAGACGACAAATCCGGACAATGCAGATCTACCTACAATAATCGAAAATATCAAAAACAACCGCGATCCATTGTATAAGATCTCCGGTGCCCAGGCCCGGGGAGAGGCAACTGTTCCGCCACTTACTCAATAATCGATGGTCCGATCGATATTCAGGTTCTTCTATAAGGAAACAGCGACGCTTCACAAAGCTGCCTACCTTTTAGGATTCTTCGCGATCCTTTCACAAGTACTTGCCTTCCTGAGAGACAGATTACTTGCACATTCATTTGGAGCGGGAGCAGATCTGGACATTTACTATGCTGCATTTAGGATCCCGGATTTTCTGTTCGTGACTGTGGCCTCGGTCGTCTCGCTTTCTGTTATTGTCCCCTTTATCGTCGAGCGCGAAAAACAAGGCAAGGAAGAGGTGAGGAAGTTCGTCGATACCATCTTCTCTTTCTTCTCGATCCTCATGATCGGAACTTGCGCGATCGCATTCTTTCTCATCCCCAAGTTCTCGGGAGTCTTATTCAAGGGTTTTACAGGTCCTGCACTTGATCAGGTGATCCTTCTTTCGCGCATATTTCTGTTCTCGCCGATCGCGCTTGGATTCTCAAACCTCTTTGGGTCTCTTACTCAAGCCTATAACCGGTTTATCATCTATGCGTTTGCTCCGCTTCTCTATAACCTCGGGATCATCATAGGTATTATCGGCCTCGGTCCGCGCTTTGGGATCGTGGGCGTCGCACTTGGAGTGGTGTTCGGAGCTATTCTCCATGCAGCTGTGCAGATCCCGTTTGTGACAAAGATCGGGCTTATGCCGAGGCTCCTGACCCGTCTTGATTTCGGATCAATACGAAAAGTTGCAGGGCTCTCATTCCCGAGAACCATTACTCTTTCGATCAATCATATTTCTACCATCTTCATGGTATCTATGGCGTCCTTGATGACCGCGGGCTCCATCTCGATCTTCTCGTTTGCTTTGAATATCCAATCGGTACCACTCTCAGTGATCGGAGTGTCCTATTCATTGGCTGCCTTTCCGACGCTTTCGCGCCATTTTGCCGATAAGAACCTCTCGGCTTTTGTGGAACAGATGGCAACGACCGCTCGGCACATCATTTTTTGGTCCTTGCCCGTGACTGCGCTCTTCATCGTGCTCAGGGCCCAAATTGTGCGAGTGCTCCTCGGCACGGGGAGATTTAATTGGGAGGATACACGCCTGACGGCAGCCGCCCTAGCCCTTTTTGCCCTCTCTGCAGTATTTCAGAGTCTCATGCTCTTGTTTGTTCGCGCCTTCTATTCTGCGGGCCATACTAAAAAGCCATTTCTTATAAACTTTGTTTCTACTGCAATACTTATGCTCTGTGCGTATGGGTTCGTGAAGCTCTTCTATGCATCCCTTGGATTTAGATATTTTATAAGCGCGCTCTTGAAGGTCGAGGATCTGCCTGGTACGGTTGTCCTCATGCTCCCACTCGGCTATTCGATCGGTACGATACTCAACGGCATTGTGCATTGGATAGGATTTGAAAAGGATTTCGGCGGGTTCTCACGGATTGTGAATCGAACGCTCTTTGAGTCGATCGGCGCCTCGGTCATCCTTGGGTATGTGTCGTACCTTGGGCTTGGGATATTCGAACATGCATTTAACACAGGCTCTTTGTTTGGGATATTCTTGCAGGGATTTTGTGCCGGGATGCTCGGGATCTTCGCTGGGGTTATCGTTCTTTATCTCTTAAAAAGCAGGGAACTTACAGAAGCATGGAACTCGATCCATGCGAAGTTCTGGCAGGCCAAGGTTGTGTCCACTGATCCTGAGATCGTTTAAGCGAGAATAAGAGGGGAATTGTCTCCGAACATACTTTTAACCAATGTGCCCATTTCTTCGGCGGAAGATTTTAAATGATGAGCGTCTCTGCACAAATGACCAGGCTCGTTCTCTTGGTAAGGGACTATTTGAAGAAAACGATGTGAATCCTTGATACCCAGGTGCTTGAGGTGCTCGTATTGTTCATAGGTATTATAGATGATCAAGATATCCGTAGCATCGGAATCAAGCACATCCCGAACACCGTCTTCCATGTAGGGAAGCAGCCCCGCATCTTTATAATGCCTGCCATTTATTTCTACAGAGCCGGGATTTAAGAAAGGAACAGACACCGCAGCTCTCATCATCTTCTCGATCTCTTTTGGCTCGCGTGTGTTCACTTTTTTGTATGCTGCTGTATCGGTCTTTGTACCAAGGAGGCGGACGAAAAGCTTCGTCTTTAGATGTGAAAGTTTTTTATAATCAAGAGGTCTGATCTCCCGCATGATGCCCATCAGGTATTCTATGTCGACCACATCCCAAAAGCGCGCAAAGTTCAGAAACTCTTTATTGCACAGATTTTCATAATATATCTTCGCTGCCGGCAGTTCCTGAGTAAGGTAGTAGGCAGCGTTCGGAAATCCGGCAGACATGGTGTAGATCTCATCAAAGGTCTCGATAAGCTCCATTTCCTGGAGGGCCGCGCCCGCTCCTGCTCCGCGAACCGCACTCATAAGCCCGCCCGGAAGGATGAGAGCGATCTTCCTTTTATCATGGAAGGGGAGATGCTTGTGCTTGCGAGCCAACATGTGCTCAATGACAGGATGCATTTCCTTTATTTATAGCACAAAATAGGCTATAAATAGCGCCTATGGACCATATTCGGAACTTCTCGATCATCGCCCACATCGACCACGGCAAATCTACTTTGGCTGATCGTATGCTTGAGATCACGGGTACGATCGAAGCGCGCAAAATGAAAGATCAAGTACTTGATTCTATGGAGCTTGAGCGCGAACGAGGCATCACCATCAAGATGCAGCCTGTACGTATGCAGTACAAGAGCAATGGAACGCAGTATATTCTAAATCTCATCGACACACCGGGGCACATTGATTTCTCCTACGAAGTGTCTCGAGCTCTTAAGGCTGTGGAAGGGTCGATCCTTCTCGTTGATGCGACCCAAGGCGTCCAGGCCCAGACCCTGACCACGCTTGGGATGGCCAAGGACGCAGGACTCGTGATCATCCCCGTGCTGTCAAAGATCGATTCTCCGCTCGCCCGTATCGATGACATCACCGCCGAGATCGTCGAACTTTTGGGGGTGAACAAAGAAGACATCTATCTTGTATCAGGAAAGACAGGAGAGGGAGTGAAAGAACTTTTAGAGGGGATAATTGTGAAAGTACCTTCACCAGCAGTGCGCCCTGAAAAGTCACTCAGATCTTTAGTGTTCGATTTTAAATATTCAAATCACACGGGAGTGATCGTCTTCGTGCGCGTGATGTCCGGCTCAGTGAAGAAGGGAGACAAGCTGATCTTCAAACAGACGGGCAAGGTGTTCACCGCACTTGAGGTCGGATTCTTTGCGCCTGAAGAAACCCCGACCGATGCAATCTCTGAAGGAGAGACCGGCTACATTGTCACAGGTATCAAAGAGCCGGGCATTGCTTCGGTTGGAGACACTGTGGCCAGCGCTTCTGATACCTCCGCTCCGCTTCCTGGCTACATGAAGGCTCGCCCCGTCGTCTGGGCCTCTATTTATCCAGAATCTCAGGATGATTTTGTATCTCTAAGACAAGCTTTGGAGAAGCTTCAGCTCTCTGACTCTGCTTTCTCTTTTGAGGAAGAATCTTCGGGAGTGCTTGGGAGAGGGTTTCGGTGTGGCTTTCTCGGAATGCTCCACCTCGAGATCATCACCGAGCGGTTGCGTCGAGAATTTGATCTTGAGCTTATCATCACGCTTCCTTCCATTACCTATCAGGTGACCTACAAGAATGGAAAGACCGAGAATATCTACAGCCCGTCTTTTTTCCCAGAAGATTATGATATCGCGCTTGTTCGCGAACCGTGGGTCGACGCCACCATCATCACTCCGCCGGCGTATCTCGGTGAGATATTAAAACTATTGTATGAACATGAGGCAGAGGTCGGGGAAACAGAGAACTTTGGAGATGCCCGCACATCGATCTCATTCAAGATGCCGCTCCGAGAGCTCATGCGAAGCTTCTTTGATAAATTAAAAAGTGCTACCTCAGGTTTCGCTTCGATCTCATATGATCTCTCGGGGGATAGGGATGCGGACGTGACCAGGCTTGATATTATTGTTGCTGATGAGCCGGTCGCTGCGTTCGCCAAGGTTGTATCTCGCCGCCAAGTCGAGCAGGAAGCCGAAGCGGCTGTGGAGAAGCTCCACAAGATACTTCCACGTCAGATGTTCTCTTTAAAGATCCAAGGCAAAGCCCTCGGGCGCATCATCTCTTCGCGCTCGCTCTCAGGAATGAAAAAAGACGTCACTCAGCACATGTATGGGGGAGATATCACTCGAAAAATGAAGCTCAGGGAGAAGCAGAAGAAAGGCAAGAAAAAGATGGCCGAGCGCGGCAAGGGAAGCGTCTCCATCCCTCAGGAGGTATTCCTCAAAATGATCCGTTCGGACGAATAGTTCAGAGACCCACTGAACTAGTATTTACCTAAAAAGTGAAGGTAGGTAGAGGGCGATGATCGAGATGATCATCAAGACCGAGAGGACGATCCAGATGGCCTGGAGCTTTTTGCGGTTTTCTTTTCTGAATAGCATGGTGACTATGGTAGCATAGAGGAAGTTAAGAGAAAACCCATGCGAGAACTCCAAGAAAAACAGAAAAGAAGGGCGCGCCTCTACTCGACCCCGGTCCTCGTGGCGCTTGCCCTTATCACGCTCCTTATTCTCAGGGGAACGTTTGTGATCATGCAGAAAGAGCGCGAAAGCAGTACCTATGTTGGGAACCTCCAGGTGAAGGTGATGACCCTAGCCGACCGGCAGTCCAAGCTCAAAGAAGATATCGGGCGGCTTGAGACCGACGAGGGGATCGATACGGAGATCAAGACCCGATTTAGTGTGGCGCGGGCCGGAGAACATGTCGCTGTCATCGTTGATCCGCGAGAAAAGGCCACTACTACCCCCGAAAAGCCCGAGTCGTGGTATCATCCCATCACATCTTTTTTGAAGAGCTTGTGGTAAGAGAGTCCTCTCGATATAATGTCAGTCTAATTCATCAATACCTATGAAAAAAGTAGAAATATACTCAACCCCATCTTGTCACTTCTGCCACATGGCCAAGGAATACTTTACCGCACACAATGTGCCTTTTACTGACTACAATGTCGCATCAGATACAGCGAAGCGAACTGAAATGCTTGAAAAGAGCGGTCAGCTCGGCGTGCCGGTGATCGTGATAGACGACAAGGACCTCATCGTCGGGTTTGATCAGGAACACCTCGCTTCACTTCTCGGAATTCCTGCTTAATCACTTATCAATAAGAAAAGCGCCCCGTTGAGGGCGCTTTTTTCTTTGGTGCTCTCAGCAGGAATCGAACCTACATCTATTCCTTAGGACGGAACTGTTCTATCCATTGAACTATGAGAGCGATGACCGAATATAGCATATTATTTGAAAATTGGCCCCGTTTTGCTATACTTTTCTGTCATGAGCCCCGAAGAAAAAGAACTGCTTCGCCGGACGCTTGTCCTTTCAGAAGAGAACAATAAGATGCTTAAGAAGCTCCAGGGCCACATGCGCTGGCAAGCGTTCTGGAGCGTCATAAAAATACTCCTCGTGGTAGTGCCTCTTATCCTCGGATACGTCTTCTTGCAGCCCTACCTTGGCTCTGCCTTGAACAACTACCAGGAGATCCAGGGCATGATCCAAAATCCAGAGAATCCAGAAGCCACGGCTCCGACTCTCGACAAGGCATCGATTCAGAAGTATCTTAGAGGTCTATAATATTGCCAAGATAGCTCAGTTGGTAGAGCATTCCCCTGAAGAGGGAAGGGTCCCCAGTTCGAACCTGGGTCTTGGCACCAATACAAAAAACACCTGAATGAATCAGGTGTTTTTTGTTTATGACTGGCCTTTGACCTTAAGCTTGGTCTGGCGGTGCTTGTCGATCTTTGGAAGTCTGAGAATGAGGAGCCCGTACTTCTCGATAGCCTCAGCTTCTTCGACGTCGATCTCAACAGGCAGTTCTACTCTTCGAGAGAAGGTGCCCCAATATAGTTCGCGATGAATATAGTCCTCTGAGGTGAGAGTTCGGTCTTCCTCTCGCTTGCCTCGAATGGTGACAGAGTCGCGAGTGATAGCCACATCGATGTCTTCTGGTTTTACACCAGCGACCATGGTCTTGATAACGATCTCAGAAGGTGTTTGATAGACATCGACCGTGAGGTGGCCTTCTTCTTCCTCTTCTTCATAGAGAACTCGTGAAGGCGCGTGCATTTCTATGCGCTCTTCCATCTCGGGAGTCTCTTCCAATTTTACTGCCCCGGTCAAACGTTCAAAAAACGATCGTTTGTTGTTCATAATGTGCGTATTAGAATTTAATTATATCACGCAAGATTGCTTGGAGAAATATCAGCGGTGGATATCGGAGGTGCGAACGTCTTCACTTTTTCAAACATGAGGATCAGAAGCGTGATGCCAGCCCAGACTGTCCCGAATGTCAGGAAGGTTCCTAGATCATTTTGTTCGATGATAAATAGATTGAATATAGTGTGGACGAGAATGGCGATGAGGAACGCGAGGAATCCCCACATGAATTTTTCTTTCCTGGTTCTATAAAAGGTAAAGGCAAGTGATGTGCCGATGATCGATGAGGACACAGTATGGAGAAGTGAGGCTCCGATGAAGCGCAGATTCCCGGTGATGACCGACCCGGCAATGTCTTCTTGGAGGAGGGGATTAAATATAAAGAGCGCATTTTCTAAGGCGACGAATCCGAGAGCGGCGACGATCATATAGACCATGGGGTCAAGCGGCTCGTTGTCATCAAGGGAGCGGATAGCCACAAAATAAGCCGCACCCCACTTGAACGCTTCCTCAAGCGAAGCCCAGAGAAGAAAAGCGAAGGCAGACTGGCCAGGGATCAATTCGTCAACGATCTTTTGCAAAGGCAGGACGAGGATCACGGCTGCAGAACCCGCGAGGAAAGTTTTGAATATCCGCATCCTCGGTTCTGGATGTATGTGGTCTTCTCTGAGCCAGAAGGCAAGCCAGATCAAAGCAGGGGCAAGTCCTCCAAGAAGCGCGTAGATGATGGTGGAAGCGCTGATCATGAGTGAAGTGGCCAGGTTTCCATCATAAGCATCGGTCGAGTGCTTTCATGCTCCATGCTCTGCCAGATCTCTTCTGTCACGAATGGCATGAAAGGATGCAGAAGCTTCAAGGAGTTCTCAAGGATATAGTAGAGGGTCGCTCCATACTCCTCTTTGCCCTTGCTTTCCTCGATGATCTCATCGGCGAAGCGATGCCAGATGTAGTGGTAGATCTTCTCCGCTCCAAGATGAAGTTGATACTTTTCAAGATCATGAGTGATCTCTTTGGCTATCGCATCGAACTCATCCTTGAGATCAGTCTTTATTTCACCACTCTTTTCCTGAGAGAGGACAAAGCGAGTGATGTTCCAGATCTTGTTCGCAAAGTTCTTGTATCCGCGGATCTTATCTTCGGAGATCTTTGAATCAGTGCCCTGAGCCATCCCCATGATAAGCGAGATGCGGACCGCGTCGGTGCCGAACTTGGCGCTCATGTCCAACGGGTCGATATTGTTCCCGAGTGATTTGGAGATCTTTCTGCCTTGGCCATCACGAACAAGGCCGTGGAGATACACAGTCTTGAATGGCACCTGGCCCATGAGCGCTCCGCTCATAAGGATCATGCGAGCCACCCAGAAGAAAAGGATGTCGTAGCCTGTTTCCAAAAGTGCAGTCGGGTGGTAGGTTCGGAGATCTTCTGTGTCGTTCGGCCAGCCCAGGGTCGAGAAGGTCCAAAGTGCACTTGAGAACCAGGTGTCGAGGACATCGGGATCCTGCTCGAACCCTTTTCCTTCTGGAGCGCTTACTCCGACGAAGATCTCGTCATCCTTGTACCACACAGGTATCCGATGTCCGAACCAGATCTGTCTTGAGATACACCAATCTCTGAGGTTGTCGATCCAATGGAAATAGGTCTTTTGGAAGTTCTCTCCGAGGATGGTCACTGCCCCGCTATCCACCGCCGTGCTCATCATCTTCTTCAATGTTGTGGTGGACCCGGAGGCGATGCCTGGGATCTCTGAATGATCGAGCACAAACTCCTTGTTCATGTTCAAAAACCACTGGAGCTTTGGCAAGGGTTCGACTATCCCACCTGTTCGTTCGGCAGTCGAGATGTTCTGTTTGATCGAATCCTCTTTTTCAAGGAGCCCTTCATCCTTAAGCCAGGCGACCACTTCCTCGCGGGCCTCGATCACTTTTTTGCCGCCAAGCTTTCCTTCGACACTCATCTTGGCATACTCGTTGATAACAGAGATCTTTGGCAGATCGTGCCGCTCGGCGATCTCCCAGTCCGTATGGCTGTGGGCGGGAGTGACTCCGAGAGCGCCAGTGCCGAATTCAGGATCTACTTCCTTATCTCCAACAACTTTTATATGAAGCTGTACGTCGACAAAGGTGAGATCGAACTCTTGGCCGATGAATTCTTTGTATCGTGGATCATCAGGATGTACTGCGACAGCTGTGTCTCCAACCTTGGTTTCTGGGCGTGTTGTCGATATCGGGATAGGGAAGTCTTTTGAATATTTAAATGTATAGAGCTTCGCGTCTCGTTCCTCATAGACTATCTCATCATCGGAGATGGTGGTTTGACCCTTTGGGTCCCAATTCACGATCCTGTTGCCTCTATAGATAAGCCCCTTGTTGTAGAGACGGACGAAGGCTTCCATCACTGCTCTGTATCGCTTCTCATCCATTGTATATGCATAGCGGGACCAGTCGACGGACGCTCCCATACCTCGGACTTGAGAAAGGATGGTGGATTTGCTCGAATCAACAAACGAATCGATGCGTTTCAAGAGCCCTTCGCGCCCGAGATCGTGCCTCGACTTGCCTTCCGCTTTCTGAATGTCCTTTTCAACTCGAGCTTGTGTGGCGATCGCTGCAGAGTCTGTACCCGGGATCCACAGAGTCCTCTTTCCCCTCATGCGTTCAAAGCGTACATAGATGTCTTCGACCGCAAGCATGAGCGCGCTTCCCATGTGGAGAACCCCAGTCACGTTTGGAGGAGGGAGAACGATGGAGAATGCCTCAGCGGTGGGAGAGATAAGCCCGGCTTCTACGGCCTTATCTGGGTTAAAAAAGCCACTCTCTTCCCATAAAGAATAGATGCGGGCCTCGGTTTCCTCGGGGCTATACGGCTTAAGAAACTTCTCGTTCATACGTCATTCATACTAGCATGGAGACACGAAAACATGCTTCTGTCCATAAAGGACATTATGCGCGAGTTATACAGAGAGTAAAGGACAAATTATAAAAATACGGCTAATACAAAGGACATCCTGCCAACACTACAAATTGCCTCATCTATTGACATTGTGGCAAAAAAACGTAGTGTGTGAAAACCGACATGACCAAATCACGGAAACTACATTTTCTCTCCCGCTTCACTGCTGTGTACATGCTTGTGGCAGTGGTCTTTTCTAATTTCCCTCTGACTGCGCTTGCAGATACGCTCCTTACGGTAAGCGCGACCGCGAACGGTCAAGCGAATTCTCTCACCCTCGCAACCTCTACTGACAGCTTCACTATTGATCTCAGCTCAGCCAACGCTACGGCGTGCCAGATGATGAGCCCGGCTCTCTCGGGAGTTGCTGTGAACACTTCGATGACCGTAAATCCTGGTCATCCATATTATCCAGCTATCGGAGGCAGCGTTACCTTCTCGTTTGAGTGTACAGATGGGACGAACACTGGATCTTCAAGCGTGACCGTCTCGTTGCCTTCTGCACCGGTCGTCACTCCTCCGGCGAGCATAGTGACTATCGATGTGAAGGCAAACGGATCAGATGGTCCGGTTACTCTCCAGAGCGGAGATACATTTACATACACATGGGCTTCAACGAATGCGACGGCTTGTGAACAAACATCACCAGCTCTTACGGGAGTTTCTACTTCAGGTGTGTCAACATCGGTTACTGCCGGACACCCTTACTATCCTTCGGTCGGAGCTCCAACGACGATCACTATCCAGTGCACAGATGGGACAAGCACTGCTACAGACTCTGTTGTCCTAAACTTGGGCACTAACGGAGGAGGAACTACAACTCCTGTGACCGTAGATGTGAAAGCAAACGGCTCGGACGGTCCGATTACTATCACTCCTGGCAGCTCATATACCTATACGTGGACCTCATCGAATGCGACTGCTTGCGAGCAAACAAGCCCTGCTCTCACTGGAGTGGCTACATCTGGAGTCTCAACTCCTGTTGATCCAGCCCACCCTTACTATCCAACAGCTTCAACTCCTACCACCATCACCATTCAGTGTACTGACGGGACCAGCACTGCGATCGATTCAGTCGTGGTAAACCTCGGTACTTCAGGAGGCGGTGGAAGCCCTGTGGTGACTGTAGATGTGAAAGCAAACGGATCAGATGGTCCAGTGGTCATCCAGAATGGCACTTCTTATACCTACACTTGGACCTCGGGAAATGCGACCGCCTGCCAGCAGACTTCGCCTGCTGTCACCGGAGTCTCTGTGACCGGCTCAAGCACTCCTATCACTCCAGGGCACCCATACTATCCAGCTACTTCAACCCCAGCCACTATCACTATCCAGTGTACTAACGGTACTTCGACTGCAGTGGATTCGGTGGTTGTAAGCCTTGCAAACGGTCCAACGAACCCTTCATGCCCAGTCCCTACGATCTCAAGCTCGCTCTCAACAAGCGTTCAGATCAACCGACCTTTCTCATACACCATTACTATTAATCAGGGATCAACCACCCCAACTATCACCGTTTCAGGCCTGCCTTCCGGGCTCACCTACGACGCTTCGTCTCATGTGATCTCAGGCACGATTTCTCAGACTGGGACCTTTAATATCCTCATCACCTCAACTGACCCTTGTGGGACTGATTCACAAACCCTCGTAGTCACTGTTACTCCAGGTTCAGGCGGTGGAGGTGGCGGTGGCGGTTCAAATCCTCCTCCTACACCAGGCGGGCATCATCATGATATTCCTCCCGGAACACCTGCATCATGTGATTTCCTCAAGGATTATATGCGAGCAGATTTCCAGAATGATCCCGTGGAAGTGATCAAACTCCAAACCTTCCTCAAAACCATCGAGGGCTACGACTATGTGGCTATCACTGGTATCTATGACCAGGCTACTATAAACGGTGTGAATGCATTCCAGATGCAGTTTAAGGATGACATCCTTACCCCATGGGGTCACACTGCTCCTACGAGCTATGTATACATTTTGACCTTGAAGAAGATCAATGAGATCTATTGCCAGCACCTCTTGCCTCTCACTCCGGATGAACAGAATGAGATCAATGCCTTCCGAGCCCTCATCCAGGGACTCAGGGATCAAGGCGTCAGCTTCGAATCGGTCACCACTCCAGGCAGATATGTGGATGTCCCGGTCACTCGCACAGAGAGCACGACCACCATCTCGACCACAACCCCTGTGGAGATACCGATCGTTGGGCAGATCGACTCTCAAGGACAAAATGCTCAGAACCTGGCAGCAGCTATCTTCTCCCTCCCAGACGGATTCAAAGCCGGTATGCAATGCCTCTATGAATGGCTGCTTATCTTGATTGTCCTTTATATCCTTGGTTCTGTCCTTAAGGACGTCCTTTATAAGGAAACTCCTGAAAATGTCCTTAAGAGGTTCCTCGCTAAGTGGATCACCATCTCTCTTGGACTCGTCGCAGCTATCCTCATCGCGTATGTCCTCGGAGAATGGTGTATCATCCTCCCTCTCATCATTGCTCTCATTATCTCTTTGATCTGGATGGCCCTCTTTCCTAAACACAACTCAGTTCGGGCTTCTACCAAGTCGTGGTACATCGTCCTCGGCGCGCGGGCTCGCAGTATCTTCTCAAAGAAGCCAGCTTCAATCATTATCCTTCCAGGAGAACCTAAAAAATAACCTCACCCTGGACTTTATCAAAACCCTCTCCTAATCTGGGAGAGGGTTTTGATTTTATAGAGAAAGATTTCCGCGGGCTTTGATCTTACCCACACCTTCCAGGGACAGCGGGTCCTCGAGTACTCGGATATATGCGGTCACACCGATCATCACCGCATTGTCTGTAGTGAGAGATTTTTCTGGAAGGAGAAGGGTGAGTCCTTGGAATGTTTCTGCAAGCTTTGTCACTTCTTTCCTTAGATAGGTATTGTTTGCCACTCCTCCAGCGACGATGAGGGTCTTGGCTCCGCGGGCTTCCAAGGCTTTGCCTGTTTTCTCAAGGAGAACTTCGATAGCCGCATCTTCGAATGCGTGAGCAACTTCTTCTCGGAGATGCTCGGTGATCTCTTGGCCTTTTAATAGGTAGAGTACGGAGGTTTTAAGGCCAGAATATGAAAAGTCGAAATCCTTTGAATGGATCATGGGGCGGGGGAGAATCATGCTCGGAGTGAGACCTTTTTGTCTATGAGCTTCAGCCAGGCGAGAGATCTCCGGGCCGCCAGGGTATGGGAGGCCGAGGAGTCGAGCCACTTTGTCGAAGGCTTCTCCAACAGCGTCGTCTCGAGTTTTCCCTAAGATCTCATACTTGCCAAAGTTTTCTATATGAACTATCTCTGTGTGGCCCCCGGAGACGAGGAGCGTGAGGGCAGGGAAGGAAAGGGATTCTTTCACGTTAAAGATCGCTGAATAAATATGTCCTTCCATGTGGTTTATAGGGAGGACGGGCTTGCCGTATTTCTCTCCGAGCTCTTCTGCAAAGAGGATGCCGGTCCAAAGAGCGGGTTCAAGGCCTGGGCCTGATGTGACGGCGATGAAGTCTATGCCTTCGAGGTTCTCAGATATTCCCGCTTCACCGAGAGCTTTTTTTAATATGATCGGGAGATTCTTTTGATGTTCGCGCTTGGCCAAGTGGGGGACGACGCCTCCGAACTCCTGGTGAAGGTCGATCTGAGATATGAGCGAATTCCCGAGGATCTTGAACTCGGGGTTCTGAAGAGTCCCTGTAGCCTCAAGGATGGCTATGGCTGTCTCGTCGCAACTGGTTTCTATAGCTAAAATTTTCATCTGCGGAAGCGGTGGGATTTGAACCCACGAGAGCCTTTCGACCCTGCCGGTTTTCGAAACCGGTGCCTTCAACCACTCAGCCACGCTTCCTGTGTAGCCAGGAAATCCTAGCATTTTCAAGGATAAATGTTAATATTACGCCTGTTTCTGGCCCTATCGTCTATCGGTTAGGACACAAGCTTTTCAAGCTTGGAAGCAGGGTTCGACTCCCTGTAGGGTCATGGCATACAAAAGGCTCCACCTCGTGTGGAGTTTTTTGTTGCCATATGATTTCCTAAACGGAAAGAGTCGAAGCCCGGAGGCAGACGTGCCGAGGGCGGGCTGGATGATTTTTCAGCAGAAAAATACAGCTAGCCGACTCCCTGTAGGGTCAC
>JAZKAE010000023.1:0-42905 GCA_040389345.1 Patescibacteria group bacterium | reverse complement strand
TCAACATAGTCCTAGTTCGCCTCCGGGCGAGTTTTTTATACCAAAGTTTGCATTTACATTCTATATATAGTATTTGTTACGAGATGAAACTTTTGATCGTCGAGTCTCCTTCGAAAGCAAAAACTATCGAGAAATATCTCGGGAAAGATTTTCGAGTGGTTGCATCTGTTGGTCACGTGCGTGATCTCCCTAAATCAAACAAAGCTGCGATCGACATCCCGGGTGGATTCATCCCTCACTATGAGATCTCCAAAGGCAAAGAACAGGTCATCAAGGATATAAAAGCTCTAGCGAAGAAGGCTGATGAGGTAATACTTGCGACTGACCCCGATCGCGAAGGAGAAGCGATCGCATGGCACATCAAGGAAGCCATTGGTCTCAAGGATCCCAAGCGTATTGTCTTTCATGAGATCACCAAAGAAGCTGTTGAAGATGCTCTCTTACATCCTCGCAAGATCGACATGGACCTCAAGGAGGCTCAGGAGGCCCGCCGAGTACTCGACCGCCTCGTCGGCTATGATCTCTCCGGCCTCATCTGGAAAAAGGTCCGCTACGGCCTCTCGGCCGGCCGTGTGCAGTCCCCGGCCCTGCGTATCATCATGGAGCGCGAGCGCGAGATCCGAGCATTCCTGCCCATTACTTTCTGGACCATCACAGCGCTTTTACAAGATCAGAAAAAGAACGAACTGGCCTTCGCCTGCTCGGTCGAGCCAACAGAGAAAAAAGAAGTGGATCGCATCCTCGATCTTGGGAACAACGGTTCGTGGTCTGTAACAGATATAAAGGAGACAGAGATGTCTCGAGCCCCTCGCGCCCCATTCATCACCTCGACTCTTCAGCAGACTGCTTCGTCTCGACTCGGGTTCGCTCCATCGCGCACGATGCAAGTCGCTCAGAAGCTTTATGAAGCCGGACACATCACTTATATGCGCACGGATTCGACGAACCTCGGTGTCCAAGCCAAGGCTGAGATCGAGAAGGTGGTAAAGCAAAAGTTCGGTGCCAATTATTTTGAAGCTCATACCTTTGCCAAGAAAAGCAAAAATGCCCAAGAAGCGCACGAAGCTATCCGCCCAACTCACTTCGACAAGGAGAGCGCAGGTATGAATGATGAGCAGAAGAAGCTCTACAGCCTGATCTGGAGCAGGACGGTGTCGAGCCAGATGAAAGATGCGAAGGTGATGAGGACCAAGGTCTCAGCCAATATAAAGGAGAATTCAATTCCTGACTTTTGGCTCAATGGCTCTCGCATTCTCTTTGATGGATGGACCAAGGCCGATCCGGCCGCTCAGGGCGAAGATGTTATCTTGCCTTCGCTTTCGGTCGGCGACCCCCTCGCACTTTTGAAGATTGATTCTTTGGAGAAACAGACCGAACCGCCCGGACGATACTCTGAAGCCGGACTCATCAAAGAGCTTGAGAAACGAGGCATCGGCCGCCCTTCAACGTATGCTTCCATCATCAAAACGATCGATGAGCGAGGATATGTGGAGAAGATCCAAAAAGCCCTCCACCCTACTGACACGGGAGAAGTCGTGTCCTCATTCCTCGAGAACAATTTTGCTGAATATATTTCTGATTCGTTCACAGCGGACATGGAAGACAAACTCGATGAAGTTGCGACCGGCTCGCGAACATACAAAAAGACATTGGAAGATTTTTATGGGCCATTCCAAAAAGATGTGAAGTCCAAGGACAAGCTTGCAAAAGCCACGAACCTCGGCGATGCACCCGTGGGCGTCTTGTGTCCGATCTGCAGCTCGAACATGACCGTGAAGCTCGGGCGCGGCGGTAAGTTCCTCTCCTGCGAGCGATTCCCCGACTGTATAGGAGCGCGCACTATCAACGGCGACGTGATCGAGCCAGACAAGCCGATCGGCACAGATCCAGAGACCAGCCTCCCTATTTATCTAAAGACGGGGCGCTTTGGTCCGTTCGTCCAGATTGGCGAAGATGATAAAAAGAAAAAAATAAAGGCCAAGAAAGCGTCCGTGCCCAAAGAAAAGGATCTTTCTTCGGTGACTGTTGAAGATGCCCTGCACTATCTGGCTCTCCCTCGCGCCCTCGGGAAGCACCCCGACACAGGAGAGATGATCACCGCAAGCATTGGGCGCTTTGGCCCTTATATCGTTCATGAAAAGGACTTTAGGTCCCTCAAGACCGATGATGTATATACCATCCTCCTCGCCCGAGCTCTCGAAATATTAAAGGAACCAAAGAAAACTCGAGGATTCAAGAAGAAAGAAAAATAAAAAGACCGCCCGACTACCGAAGTAGTGGGCGGTTTTGCTCAAGAGACCATCCCCGCATGTGCAGTTTCGCGCGTGAGGAGGATCTCAATGCCATTGTGAACGAAGACGACGTACCCCGAGCGCATCCGCTCCTCCCGAGCCTTGGGAATGATGATCGGCGTCAGATCGACTCCTTCCTTGCGAACCTGCCTCCGAAGAAGTGACCGACGAACGAGTAGGGCGTCTACGCTACGGTGACAGCGCCCTTCTCCCCTGCTCTTTTGGAAATTTCGGCTGTGCGCCACGAAAGCCTCCGTTGGGTTGTGGTAGGAATCATTTCTGTATATATTGTACACCTTTTGAAAGATTTGTCAATGCTTATTAAATGGATCAATTGAAATAATCTTGTTATTTTCCCTTAATCAGGCACAATTCGTTTATGCCTTACGCCGCCCCAGTTGCCTCTCTTACTTCTCATTTGAACAAGGACGAAAGCACCTTGATCGAGAAGGCGTATCTGTTTGCGGAGAACGCTCATGCGACACAGCTTCGACTCTCCGGAGAGCCGTATTTTTCTCATGTATATGAGACCGCCAAGATCCTCTCTGAACTTGGCATGGGGGCCACCACCATCGCCGCAGGACTTCTCCACGACGTTGTCGAAGACTGCGGAATAAAAGTAGAAGAGATAGAAAAAGAATTTGGTCCTGAGGTCGCCTTTATTGTGGATGCAGTCACCAAGCTCGGACACGTGAGATACAGAGGCGCAGACAGACATAATGAAAGCTTGCGCAAACTCTTTGTCGCAACTTCAGAAGATATCCGCGTGCTCTTGGTCAAGCTTGCTGACCGCCTTCACAACATGAGGACCTTGAGCCATATCCCAAAAGAAAAGCAGAAAAGGATCGCCGCCGAGACCTTGGAAATATATGCTCCTATCGCCTATCGACTTGGGATCAGAAAACTGAACCGCGAGCTCGAGGATCTGGCTTTCCCGTATGTATATCCCAAGGAGCATGAAGCGATGCAAAAGACTTTGAAGCAAAGAAGGCCCAAGGACCAGAAAGGCTTGGAGAAATTTTTGCGCTCAGTAAAGAAAGCTCTGGCCAAACAAGGCATCATAAAAGTAAAAACTGAATATCGAGTGAAGGGTATGTACAGCTTGTACACCAAACTTCTCCGCAAAGAAAAGGATCTCGAGAAGATCTACGACCTTTCAGCAGCCCGAATACTCGTAGAGAAAGAAGAGGAATGCTACCAAGTCCTCGGCATCATCCATTCGACGTTTCGCCCCTTGCCCGGTCGTATTAAAGATTATATTTCTTTTCCAAAACCCAATGGCTACCAAGCCCTCCAAACAACGGTCTTCACTGGCGATGGGAGCATCGTTGAGGTCCAGATCAAAACATTTGATATGCACAAGCATTCAGAGTACGGAATTGCTTCGCATGTCTCATACAAGAACAACAAGATCGGCGCAGATGAAGAGACCGCGTCGTGGATCAATTCCCTCTTGCCCAAGGCAGGCAAGCACTCGGCTCCACACCCACACCTTCCAGATGTACCTTCGTGGATCAAAGAGCTCGTCGCCTACAGAGAGGACACTGAGGACATAGACGGGGAAGATTTTTTCAGCCACAGGATATTTGCCTTTTCTCCCAAAGGAGATGTTGTCGACCTTCCCACAAACTCTACAACCATCGATTTTGCCTATGCGATCCATTCAGATATTGGAGATCACATGCAAGGCGCAAAGGTAAACGGCAAGCTCGCATCTCTCGATACTACCCTCAAGAACGGAGACATAGTCGATGTGATGACCCACCCATCTGCCAAGCCGAATAAAAAATGGCTTGACCATGCGAAAACTTCTACCGCGCGCAGACACATCCAACGAACACTGTTTAAGATATCAAAATCTAAACGCTAAAGTTTTGGATCGAATAGAGATCTTCGTCTTCCTCAAGTGGCTTGTCCATCTTATCTCCGGCATCGTCTGCAAGGATCTTCTCTTCTTCTGTGAGAGGTGCGACTTCCTCAAGCTTTTGTTCCGCGGATATCTCCGAGACCGGAGTTTCCATTGGGGTGCCTGGGATGTGAGAGCCTTTGAATACCTCGAGGAGTGATTCGAGATCTTCTTAGGAAAAGAAGTCGATGGTGACACGGCCGCCTTTTTCTTTTTTCTCTATGCGCACGCGCGTACCCAAGGTTTCTTTAAACCTGTCTTCCATCTCGATAAGCTCTGGGTCAATGAGCTTGCGCGCACGCTCTATGGCAATGTGGCGCGCGATGGATTCTGCCTCGCGGACATTGAGTTTTTTGAACATGATCTCTTTAAAGAGAGTTTCCTGCTCTTCTTTGCGGTCTGTAAGCATCATGAGTGGCCGAGTATGACCCTCGGTGATCTTCCCATCTGAAAGAGCCTGGAGCATGTGCTCGGGGAGCATAAGGAGGCGCAAGGTGTTTGAGACATACTCACGGCTCTTCCCCACCTTTTTGCCGATCTCTGCGTGCTTGAATCCGAATTCTTTAGCGAGTCGGTCGAACGCCTTGGCTCGGTCAACGGGGTTCAGATCCTCGCGCTGGATGTTCTCGATGATCGCGAGTTCAAGCTTGGTGAGGTCGGTCTCGGCCCCGTTCCTGATGAGAACAGGCACTTGTTTAAGTCCGGCGAGCTTCGCCGCCCTCAGGCGGCGCTCTCCGGCGATAAGCTCGTATTCGACAGCAATGCCTCCTTCTGGCTTCTCTACCTCGTTTCTCGTGACCACGAGGGCCTGGAGCACTCCATATTGGCGCATAGAGTCTGCGAGGCTCTGGAGCTGCATCTGATCAAACTCTCGGCGCGGCTGGAATGGGTTTGGGTGGATCTTTTCTACTTCTATCCAGAAGATCGAGTCATTATAGAATTGGGACATAAGTAGATTTTAACACGAGATTATTGTAAGTTGTAAGGGTTCAAGCCGGAGTGGCGGAATGGTAGACGCGCACGACTCAAAATCGTGTATCGAAAGGTGTGGAGGTTCGAGTCCTCTCTCCGGCACAATGAAAAAGAAGGTTCTCGTGATAGTCGGCCCCACAGCCATCGGCAAGTCAGGGCTTGCAGTAGAACTCGCCAAAAAACTAAATGGTGAGATTGTTTCTGCTGATTCGCGACAGGTCTATAAAGGGCTCGACATAGGCACAGGCAAAGTGACTGAAGTAGAGATGCAAGGAGTCCCTCATCACATGCTTGATGTGGCTGATCCAAAGAAAGTGTACTCAGCTTCTGAATTTAAAACTCAAGGAGAAGTAGTTTTAAAGGATATCGCAGAAAGAAACAGACTCCCTATCATTGTCGGAGGCACTGGATTCTATATCGATGCTCTTACTGGTTCCGCTTCTCTTCCGCAGGTTCCTCCGAATCCCAAACTTCGCACCATGCTTGAAAAGTTACCTACAGAAAAACTTTTTGCTCTGTTGAAAAAGAAAGACCCCGTGCGCGCAAAAACCATCGATACGAAGAACAAAGTACGTCTAGTTAGAGCTTTGGAGATAATCGAGGCCATGGGCACGGTACCTACATTAAAAAAACAAAGATCTCCATATGAATTCGTTTTCGTCGGCCTTGCCACACCTCAGGAAGACCTAGATAAAAAGATTCGCGCCCGTCTTATACAGCGTATGCCGGGTATGATCCGAGAAGCTAAAAAGTTAAAAGCGGATGGACTATCTTACAAACGCATGGATGAACTGGGGCTTGAATATAGACACCTCGCTCTCTATCTTCAAAAGAAAGTCTCGAAAAAGGAGATGCTAGAAGATCTTTTTATAGCCATACGACAATATTCTCGTCGACAGATGACCTGGTTTAAGAAAAATAAAAATATCCGCTGGTTTACAGCGCCGCTTTCACCTTACGGCCTTTCCACCATTCGTACCCTATTGGCAGGAGAGAAATGAAGATGATGATGAGGATCGCCTCGGTGAGATAGTTCTGAAGTGTTGGAAATATCTGGCCCAAGAAAAACCCTCCAAGGGTCATAATGAGCACCCACGCCAGCGCCCCAAGCCCGCTCCATTCGATGAATATTTTTTTGTTCATACCTGCAATGCCTGCCACCCACGGAATGAACGTGCGCCCAGCGGGGACAAATCGTCCGAGGACGAGGGCTTGCTTCCCGCGCTTCTCAAAGAAGGCGTGAGCCGCATTGATATGCTTCTCGTGGAGAAGTCTTCTAAACAATGCATATCGGTGGAGCTTCTCGATGTTTGCTCCGATCCAGTAGCCGATAAGGTTCCCAAAGAATGCACCAAGGAGCGCGAGGAGGATGACCACAGGGAGGTTCAGGATTCCTGACCCAGACAAGAGTCCTGCAGTAAACAGCAAACTGTCTCCAGGGAGAAAAAAGAAAATCCCGGATTCAATAAGGACAATAAGGAAGATCCCGATGTACCCATAGTGGGAGAGCAAATATGCGGGATCAATAAGATTGTGAAGCATATGTGCTTAGACGTTTTAAATGAGGGAATCGGTCACAAGTTCTGTCCGGCGGGCGATGAGGGAATCGAACCCCCACCAGCGGTTTTGGAGACCGCTGTTCTGCCATTAAACTAATCGCCCTTAGGAAATCATCCTAGCATAGCCAAGAAAAAAACTCCCTTATGGAGTCTTTTATGCCTTCTTTTCCTTATAGGTAGTGTGCTTCTTCGCTATCGGATTGAACTTCTTGACCTCGATCTTGCGTTCGACCGATTTCTTATTCTTGCGCGAATAATAGGTGTGGCCCTTGCCGACGCCCTTGGAGTCCCCGACGGAGACGAGCTTTATGAGATGTTGCTGTGCCATAGGGCTCTAGAATACCCTACCGTATATATTTTGCAAGTTTCCAAAAATGCTTTAAGATAGCCCTTATGCGTCGATGGCGGAGTGGTCAATCGCACTAGACTGTAAATCTGGCGCCTTCGGGCTTCGTTGGTTCGAATCCAACTCGGCGCACACATAGTAAAACCGAGGCATGTACCTCGGTTTTACGTTTTTATTTAGCTGTAGTCCTGTGTTTCGAAAGGCTCGACACGGTCCCTGATCTTTTACCCTTCACCACTTCGAACGTAAGCTCCGCACCTTTCTTGCCCACCATGACCGTCCCTCCGGAGAGAACCTTGTTGCCTATCATCATCGTGGCCACAGGATTCAAGATCTTGGTCTGGATCAAACGCTTAAGAGGACGAGCTCCGAACTCTGGGTTGTAGCCTTCTTCGCCGAGGAGATCGACGACTGCAGGAGATATAACAAGTTCGATCTCCTTCTCTGCCAAGCGCTTTTTGACCGCTTCGATCTGGATATCTACGATAGAACGGATGACATCTTTCCCGAGCACATCGAATACCACGACCTCATCGAGTCGGTTCAAGAATTCAGGGCGGAACTGATTCTTTAGTGAATCCATCAGTTTGTCCTTCATTCCGTTGTAGCTTTCTTTCTCTCCACCCTTGGAGAATCCGATCGACTGCATGCGATCGATGTATTCAGCCCCGACGTTTGAGGTGAGGATGATGACGGTGTTCTTGAAGTTCACCACTCGACCTTTGGTGTCGGTTAGACGGCCGTTGTCGAGGACCTGGAGGAGAATATTAAACACCTCTGGATGTGCCTTCTCGATCTCATCGAAGAGGATGACCGAGTATGGCCTATGCCTAACGGTCTCAGTGAAAGGAGAACCTTCATCAAATCCAACATATCCGGGAGGCGCCCCGATGAGTTTGGATACTGAGTGCTTCTCCATAAATTCGCTCATGTCGACTCTGATGAGGGACTTCTCATCGTCAAACATAAATTCTGCGAGCGCTTTGGTGAGTTCGGTCTTCCCTACTCCGGTCGGTCCGAGGAACATGAACGAGCCGATCGGTCTGTTTGGATCAGAGATGCCTGCCCGGCTTCTCTTGATAGTGTCGGCGATCTTTTGCACAGCTTCTTTCTGCCCAACGATCCGTTTCGTCAAGAATTCTTCGATACGGCACAATTTCTCTGCTTCTTCTTCAAGCATTCGAGAGACAGGAATGCCCGTCCATCGGCTGACGATGTCTGCGATATCTTGCTCGGTGATCTCTTCGCGAAGGATCCTTCGAGAGCTTTGAAGTTTCTTTAGCCTCTTTGCTCGCGTATCAAGTTCTCGCTCAAGGAGCGGGATCTGCCCATAGCGGAGTTCTGCTGCGCGAGAAAGGTCAGCCCGCGCTTCTGCAGCTTCGGCCTCAAGCCTGAGACCTTCGAGGTTTTTCTTTATCTCCTTGATAGCAGCGACAGTCTCCTTTTCGTTCTTCCATTTGAGATCTATTTCAGAAGTCTTCTCTTTAAGGTCGGCGATGTCCTTGTCGATCTCTTTGATGCGGAGTTTGGCCTTTGTATTTCTATCTTTTTTGAGCGCTTCGCGTTCGATCTCAAGCTTCATTACCTTCGAATTCGAGTCTTGGAGGATCTGAGGCATGTTCTCAAGTGAGATCTTCAAAAATGATGCCGCTTCATCGATGAGGTCAACCGCCTTGTCAGGAAGAAACCTGTCTGTGATGTAGCGTGAGGAAAGAGTGACCGCAGATCGGATAGCATCATCAGTGATGTGGACACCGTGATAGAGCTCGTATCGCTCTTTAAGTCCGCGCAGAATGGTCATCGCATCCTCGACTGAAGGCTCGTTCACATGGACGGGCTGAAAGCGCCTGGTCAATGCAGGGTCCTTTTCAATATGTTTTTGATATTCACGAAGCGTGGTTGCGCCGATCGCTCGAAGCTCTCCGCGGGCAAGGGCGGGTTTCAGCATGTTCGATGCATCGATCGAGCCTTCGGCAGCTCCGGCTCCAACGATCGTATGGATCTCGTCTATAAATAAGATGATCTTGCCTTCGGACTTCTCGATCTCCTTGATGATATTTTTCAAGCGCTCTTCGAATTCCCCACGATATTTTGTGCCGGCAATGAGGAGACCAAGGTCAAGAGATACAAGTTCCTTGTCGCGAAGGGATTCTGGGACGTTCCCGTTTGCCATCCTGATAGCAAGGCCTTCTGCGATAGCTGTCTTTCCCACGCCGGCTTCACCGATCAAGATCGGATTATTCTTCGTACGGCGAGAGAGGATCTGGATGATGCGTGAGATTTCTTCGTCTCGGCCGATGACCGGGTCGAGCTTGTTTGCCTTGGCAAGCTTGGTAAGCGAACGTGCGAATTTGGTAAGCGATTTGAACTTTTTCTCAGCCTTTGGTTCTGAGGCCGTCGATCGCTTCAACTCGTCGATAACTTTCACTACGCGGTCCTGATCGATCTTGAACTTCATGAGAAGTTCACGAGAGTCGCCAGGTACGTTCAAGACAGAAAGGAACAAGTGCTCGGTTGAGACAAATTCGTCCCCAAGGCCTTCTGCGACCTTCGAGCTTGATTCAAGGATATGAGCCAGTTCGGGGGTCAGATATATCTGATAGGAAGGCGCGAGAGTTTGGATCACTTCCGGATTTTCGATAGTCTCGAGGACCGTATCGGTCAGAAGGATGGTATCCACTTCCATCTTGTCGAGAATAGAGAGAACCATAGACTCTTCTTGGATGATGAGCGCAGCCAAAAGGTGCATTGGGTTGACGTGGTTTTGGCCGCGTTCAATAGCCAGCTCGTGGGCCTTTCTGATAGCTTCTTTGGCTTTGCTCGTAAAATGGCTGAATGGAGGCATATCTATATGTTCTTAAACGCGGCCTATATCCTAAACTTACTTGGCCTTGTCGACAACCCTCTTCATAGGGATCGACGTGGTATAGAGGCCGCTCGGCACTACGAGGTCGGCGCTTGAGGTTTTGATGCCTACAAGTTCGCCTGAGAGGTTAAAGAGTGGAGAGCCCTGGATTTCCCCTGAACCTATGTCCGTGTCGACGGTATATGGCACCTTGAGATCGTTGCCCTTGGCATCTTTTTCCGTGCGGGAGCTGATCGAGAGCACTCGGCCGATACCCACGGTGTTCTTATCCCTTCCTTCGACAGCGATGATCGTCTGACCGAGCTTAAGCTCGTTTGGCGAGAAGGTGATGAATTTGAAGCTGTTCACATGAGCAGGGTCTGGCTTGATCCTAAAGAGGGTAAGGTTATCATCTTCGCTTATGGCAGAGACCGTAGCAGGAAGTGTGGTGCCGTCCGCGAGCGTAATTGAATAGGTACCATTCAAAATAAGATTTCGCTTGTCCGAGACGACGAGGCCATCTTTTGAAATGAGCACCCCGAGAGCATAAAAGCTCTGAGAGCCATCATCAGCAAGTGGGCTTTTTATGCGGACGACAGCCTGAGCCGACTTATCTATAGAGCTTATGATCGCATCCTCTTCTTTGACCACAGTCACTTCTTTGACAGTCGTGTTGGTTGATGGCGAAGCGGGAGCCACCTTTTCGATAGTGTGTTCGACGACGCGGTTGATGGTCTGAGTAACGCTTGCAGGAGCCTGGGCTAAAAGTGACACGGTGATAATGCCCGTCGCGATAGACGTGACGAAGCTGACAAGGAGGGTCAAGAGGACCATCTGAGTCTTTGTCAGTTCTTCCATAGTGGCCATAATAATGAATTATAGCACACAGGGTTTACGCACGCATTACAATTTCTTTCAGTGCTTTTTCAGTGACTTCAATATCTTTAAGTGTGGTCCCTCGTCCAAGCGAAAAGCGCAGAGCCAAGTCATCTGTTGAATCGTTTTGACTTTGGCAAGCGGCACCCGCAGAGACGCAGATGCCCTTTTGATCAAGCGAGATCGCCAAAAATTCTGAGATCTGTCCGGGGAAAGAAACAGAGATAACATTCGGCAAAAGATTCTCGGGCGATCCGATGATGAACGCTCCTTGTATGCTCCGCACGGATTCAAGCAGTTTGTTGCGAAGAGAAAGAAGCCTTTTGGATTCTTTTTCACGATCCCGAACAACGATATCGAGAGCCACAGCAAATCCAGCGATCGAAGGAATGTTCTCGGTTCCCGCTCTGAGTCCCCGCTCCTGACCTCCGCCGAGTATTTGGGGAGATAATTCTACACCGGGCCTTACCACGAGAACTCCAGAGCCTTTTGGTGCATACATCTTTGCCCCGTCGAGCGTAAGCAGGTCGACATTCAATGCATCCACATTGAGCGATGCGTAGTTTGCAGCCGCCGTTGCATCAGTATGAAAATACGGATACGAAGAGCTGTTCTTCTTGCGAACTTCCCGGATCATGCGACCGATCTTTGATACAGGCTGGATAACCCCGATCGATCCAGCAGCAAGGGAGACTGATACGAGCACGGTGTTTTCCGTTATCGCCTTCTCGATCGTATCGGGGCGGATGATCCCCTCTTCGTCGGCGCGAATGATCGTATAGTCACCACCGCGCCGCTTGACCTCTTCTGCCGCTTCGAGTATCGCCGGATGTTCAAGTTCAGAGACAATTATATGCGGGACGAGCACGCTTTCAGCCGCCTTCTCAAAGGTACCCAGGATCGCCAGGTTGTCGCTCTCAGTTCCACCACTCGTAAATATGATGTCTTTGGCTCCGGCGTGGAGATGCCGTGCAACTTTTTCTCTACACTGTCCCAATTCTCTCCTCACTAACACTCCTTCTGCATAAATAGCCGACGGGTTATAGAACTCGTCGGTAACATATTTCTCCATCACCTTGCGCGCTTCAGGCAGCACGGGAGTGGCCGACGCGTAGTCGAGGAATATCCGCTTTTTCTGAAAAAATTTCATCAGATTGATTGTAGTACGTACCGTGTTTTTTGGCCAAAATAGTGCTATTCTAAGGCCCTCTATGACACTTTTGGACACACATGCAAGGACTACCCGCCCTCCGGTCGTCGCAGTAATGGGCCACATCGACCACGGCAAGTCGACGCTTTTGGACTATATCAGAAAATCTAACGTCACTGAAACCGAATCCGGAGGCATCACCCAGCACGTCACTGCATATGAGATCGAACATATCAAGGAAGATGGATCGAGGGCTAAAGCTACGTTTCTCGATACTCCCGGCCACGAAGCCTTCCACGGCATCCGCACTCGAGGCGCATCTGTTGCTGACATTGGTGTTCTCATTGTGTCTGCAGAGGACGGCGTAAAGCCTCAGACGATCGAAGCGTACAATCGCATCAAGGAAAGCGGCATTCCTTACGTCGTGGCTATAACCAAGATCGACAAGCCGAGCGCCAACATCGACCGCACCAAACAGAGTCTCGCCGAAGCTGATATTTTTGTCGAAGGATACGGGGGCTCGATCCCGGTCGTCCCTCTTTCTTCAAAGACGGGCGAGGGAGTAAAAGATCTCCTCGATATGATATTTCTCATGGCCGAGCTTGAGAACTTCACAGGAGACGCCTTTAAATGGGGAACAGGCATCATCATTGAATCAAGGCTTGATGCTAAAGTGGGAGTCACTGCAGTGGGGATCATCAAGGACGGCACAGTGAAGAAAGGCATGGTCGTCGCCTCAGTCGGGGCCATCGCTCCCCTTCGCTATATCCTCGACTCTGAGGGAAACCAAGTAGATGAACTCTCCTTCTCAAGTCCGATCCAATTCATCGGCTGGGACAATCTTCCTCCGGTCGGAGCGGTCTTTGAGCTGTTTGAGGACAAAAAGGCCGCCAAGTTCTATGCGGACAGCGAAGCTGTGCATCATAAAGTGAGCACGCCTTCTATTCCTGAAAATATTTCTTCTGTGTCGATCATCATCAAAGCTGATGCCGCAGGAAGCCTTGAAGCCATCATCTATGAGATCGGCAAACTCGATCGCGAACGCATCGTGCCTCGTATTGTTTTGTCTGGCATCGGCACAGTGAGTGAAAATGATGTAAAGACTGCCCTCACGACCGAAGGCACTCTTCTCTTCGCCTTTCATACAAAGACAGATCCACAGGCCGCCGCTCTCGCTGAGCGATCAGGCATTTCGATCGAAAGTTTTGACATTATCTATAAGCTGACCGAGCGTGTTGCTGAGGTCCTCAAGGAAAAGGAGCCGACCATCGAGGTTGACGAAGTTTCTGGTTCAGCAAAGGTGTTGAAAATATTTAGTGTCCAGAAGGACAAGCATGTCCTCGGAGCCCGAGCAAACACCGGAGTGTTCGAACTCAATGCTGAAGTAAAGATCATTCGACGCGACGAAGAGATTGGCCGAGGCAGAGTAAAGGAGCTTCAGCAGAACAAGATCGCAGCGGACAAAGTGAATGAGGGCAGCGAATTCGGCGCGCTCATTGAATCAAAGATCGAGATCGCACCAGGAGATATCTTGGAAGCCTTTACTCGCGTGACCAAATAGCCCGCTCATATACATACAATGAAAGAACTCAAAAAAGAAAAGATGGAGGAGATCATACGAAAACTGGCAGCGGACTTTGTCCTCAGAGAATCGACTCCTGCCTCGCTCATCACCATCACTCGAGTCGAACTTGCAGAATCAGGCAAAGCCGCTAACCTCTTTTTCACGACGCTTCCAGACAGTGCCGAGGACACAGCCCTCAAGTTCTTGCAGAGGAAAGGTGGAGAATTCCATGGATACGTGAGGGAGAAATCGCGTATCGGCATAGTCCCCCAGCTCACGTGGAGAGTAGACTATGGAGAACGAAACCGTCAGAGACTGGACGAGATAACCAAAGACCTCTAGTGCCCGGGGTGGGCAACGATCCCACATCTCTTTCGAGACACGATTTTAAGTCGTGCGCGTATACCAATTCCGCCACCCGGGCAATATGCTCCGCCGGAGCATGGAGACCTAGGGCGGAATCGGACCGCCGATGAAGCTTTTGCAGAGCTTTGCCTTACCACTTGGCTACTAGGTCAAACGTCTCTTACCTTAGCACAACTATAAAATTTTCTCTCTTTAGATAACCCAGGTATAATCTGTATATGGCAAATGTAGAATTCCTCGGCGAAGATCCAGTAACGCTTGTCCGCCCCACTTTCCGACAAGCAACAGTTTCTTGGATGATACGGATAGTAATGAAGACTGGTGTAGTGCGGACAGAAGATGCGGCCAAGAAATTCCTCCTTGCTATGGCTGGAGTGATTTTTATAATTGCGCTTGGCATTTTTTTCTTTAAAGCTCGAGGTCCACAGGGTCAGATCGGCCCCGCATCTCAGAGCTTGATCAGAGAAATGCAAAGGCGTATCCCCAACCTTCCTCTCCCAAGTTATAATAACTAAATGAAAGTTTCTTCAAAAAAATACAAGAGAGGCTTCACCCTTATAGAACTTCTGGTGGTCATTTCGATCATCAGTCTTCTCTCCTCGATCATCATGTCGAGCCTGCAAAGCGCACGCTCAAAGGCACGAGATACTCAGAGGATCCAGACCTTGAGGCAGATGGTCACAGCCCTCAGGCTCTATGCGGATACGACTGGACATTTCCCAAACAGTGGAGCAGCTTGGTATGCGGATTGCTGGCAAGGAACAAACTGGATTCCTGACAGCGGAGTCTATACGTGGAGCAATGGGTACATCGGCACTCAATCGCATGATCCTGTCGATGTGTGCGATTGGCCATGGTCAACTGCCCCAGGAGCGGGCACGTATGCGTACTGGAGTGATGGGGTCATGTATGCACTGGTAGCAAAACTTGAGAATTCATCGAGATATGATATTCAGAACTCCAATACTAAATGGGTAGATGGAAATACTCTCTACAGCTTCTATGGCTGGGGCGGAAGAGCGTATGCGGTGGTCAATAAATAATTAACATTATTATGCACATTAAAAATCAAGACACTCAGATAGCGATCATCATACTGTGCTTGGCAGTAAGCGCGGGACTCATTTATATTTATATAAAGAAAATCCCTCACCCTACCCCACGTCCTGTACCAGCAGACTGGATTCGCCGCATGCAAAATGATCTTCCTGCCCCCTTCAAGCATATTGAATAGATAAGTTCAAAGAAAGACGGTATCATCAAATCCTCGCGGGTATGGTTTAGTGGTAGAATGCGGCCTTCCCAAGGCTGAGACGAGAGTTCGATTCTCTCTACCCGCACACTTCGACCCACTCAGTGTAAACGTTGAATATTAAGCTAATTTTAGATATAGTTTTGTTTGTTCCAAGTTTGCGCCCGTAGCTCAGTCGGTAGAGCAGCTCCCTCTTAAGGAGATGGTCGTAGGTTCGATTCCTACCGGGCGCACCAAGACAAAATAATCCCCTCTGCTGGGGATTTTTTGTACTTGGTGCGGGGCGCAGGTATATCGAGTGAGTACGCGAGATACCGAGCCGGGGTCGAGAAAGTTTCTGAGCGGCGGCGAGGAAACTATTCGTGACCACAGAAGCTGTGTTACTATGCTCCCATTGCCGGGGTGGTGAAATGGTAGACACGCCAGTTTTAGGAACTGGTACCGCAAGGTGTGGAGGTTCAAGTCCTCTCCCCGGCACACGAATTTGACTTTTGTAGTTTTGTATGATAGAATCCCGACAGACCCAAAGTGTACGTTAACTTTTCCCGAAGCCACGCTTCTAGGAGACTCACTTGTGGTGGTTGATCCCCGTTGGTATACTCGTTCTGCTCGTGCTCTACTTCATTTCCTCGATCAATATCCTCGAGGCCAATGAGGTCGGAGCGATCTCTACTCTCGGCGAGCCAAGTCGTGAAGAAGGTAGTGGACCACATCTTGTCTGGCGCTTTTTCCAAAAAATTCGCCGGTTCTCGACAGTAGCCGAGCAACGGCAATTCCCAGGAGAACCCGAAGAGGTTCAGCGCTACGATGATCTGCCGCTCGAAGGATGGCAGGTCACCCCGATCCATATCACCCACGCCCCGGCGGACCAAGCGCTGTTCTACAGCTGGCAGCCGACCGAGGATGAGATCAAGGACGGACCCACACTCAAGCTTGCGGATATCGAACGTGATGACACGCCACGCTACAAGGCGATCATGGCGGACCCGCTCAGCCTGCGGCTCACCTCAGAGGCTAGCTTCACGATCAAGATCCATCTCGTGAAGGGAAAGCTCTTCCAATTCATCCAAAACGCCGATGGTGACATCGAGAAGGTCTTCGGTTGGCTTCGCGACATGGAAGAGTCTCTGCTTCAGAGTATCCTCACGAAAACGACGCTCGCAGAAAGTCTGCGGGTGAAGGAAGAGATCAGCGGCTACATACAAGCGCTTCTCGAGGAATTCGTGGGGGAAAAGGAGTTGGACCTTCTTCTCAGTCACACGAAGAACTCGAAGACTGAGGAGATGGTTGCCAAGCATGGCAAGCCGCTCGGGGTGGTCATCGACGACACCACTATCGTTAATCTCTTCCCCGGCCGTCGTGTCAACGAAGCCATGTCTGACGCTGCGGTGGCTTTGAAGAAGCGCGAGGAAAAGATCAGCCAGGCAGAAGCCGAAGCTCAAGAGATCCGTCTCAAGGCTGACGCCGACGCACATGCGATCACCGTGAAGGGCAATGCGGAAGCGGAGGCGATCAAGAAGGTTGCCACGGAGATGAAGGATCCTCATGCCGTCATGGCGCGGAGGCTGGACGTTCTCCAAGTGGCATTCGCCAATCCCAAGCTCATCGTAGCGGACGGAGCAGTAAAGCTCATGGCTCTCTTCGATGAGATTGGAAAAGAGGTGAAATGATCCATACCCCTACTGTTGAAAGACAGTGGGGGGTTTTCTATATTGACTTTACTTATATAAATGATATAATACTTCCAGAAGTTCATCACACATCCAATTGGAGATTGTACATGGCTACGAATCCGCGTCCATCCCGCCCAAAATCCACGCGCCCAACATCTACGGTGTCCGCATCACCACCCGCCGCCTCAACCGCGTCGACGGGCACCGCCCCTGGACCAACCAAAACATTTTGGGAGAAGTGCAAGGATAACATCAAGGATCACCAGGGGCGCTTGATCACCGGCACGATCGCGGTGTTCATCTTCCTCGTCATCGCTTTCTTTTCCTGGCCGGACGCCATCGGTTTTCTGAAGCCGAGCTGGTATGTATGGCTTGCAGCCTTTGGGCTCGCACTCTTCATACTTTGGCCGGCAGATGAGAAGACGTGGACATGGCTTCCAGTCCTCGCTTTCGTCATTCTGTTCGTCTCGAATGTCGGCTCCAAGGCGATGCGGCATGGCAAGGAAGTCGCCGAGAAGGAGCGGGTGGAGCAGGCGGCGTACCTGAAGCTCCATCCCCCACTACCACCGGTTCCCGAGCGCGACAGCGTTGGGTTCACAGCCACGAAGGGAGAATTCACGAGGCCTTGGCGTGTTCCATCCAAGTACGCCGGGTATCAGGTAGCTATTTGGCCTTCGAACTTGAATGTTCGAACGGTGGTCAAGACGGATGTGAAGACAGACACCATCCGCCCAGACCACGATGCCAAGTTTGGATACTCTCGGGTATACGCCTTCAAGTCTCCCGACGAGGACCAGCTGATCATGGTGTACCTGTGCAAGAACCGTTGTACTGATCCGTGAGGAACTGCGTTGTTGTAATCCGAAACATTCTGTTCCGGTTTTTTCATATCAAAAAAGCCCCGCGCTTGCGGAGCTTTTTTCTAGAGCTTTTTGTCGATGTATGGAGGAGTCTGCAATTGGAACGTATTAAGGATGATACGAACCAATCCGTACGCCGAGAACATGATGAACATTCCAACCAATCCATACATGATGCTCTTTTTTCCCTTCTCGCGACCTTTCGCATCAGCCGCATCCTTTATGAACATGACAATTCCGTAGATGAAGATGCAGAGAGCAACCGCAAAGAGGAGCCCAATAAGCGGATTCAGAATGAAGGTGTTAACCTTGTTCAAGAATGGAGCGATGGAAAGTTGTACTGCCGCCACGAAAGAAAGATCTTAGAGACCCTGAACAGTAGGGATGTGTCCGCTGTCCTGTCCGACCGAGATGCCGAGTGCGTTACCGACGAAGGCGACGAGTCCCCAGACAGCGACCATCACGAAGAGTGCGATAACACCGTAGATCATGATCTGGCGAGCTTCTTTGCGCTTGTCCTCATCCCCTGCAGCAAAGATGAACTTCATGAGACCCCAGAAGAATCCGAGGAGAGCGAGGCCGACGACGAGTGGAAGCGCGAGGTCAACAAGTCTCTTCACATTGGTCATAAGGGTGAAGATGCCTCCGAGAGTTGGGTTGTTGTTCTGCGCGAATGCGAGAACTGGAGCGAAAGCAAGGGCACCAAGTAAGGTCTTTTTCATTAACGTATTGGATTTCATTATTTTTAATGTCCCCGAAATACGGGGTAACAGATTAATCATACCCTCATCCGAGGAAATTGCTAGGCAGATGTGGATTAACAAGGGATATCATCAACTCCTGCTCCGCAACCTGGATCAGCTCCGCCGAACGCACCACCGTTCGTTGATCCTCCTCCAACAAAAGATGGATTACCGCTTGTGGTTCTAGGAAGTCCAAGTTCTCCTTGAATAAAACCAACGATCCCCCAGACAGACACCATCACAAAGAGCGCAATGAGACCGTACTTCATGATATTGATACCATCGGCGTGCTTTTTCTCATCCCCCGCACTGCGGATAAATGTAGCAAGCCCCCAGAAGAAATAGAGAAGCGCGAGACCGGCCACAATGGGGATAAGCGCCTGTACAATATTCCCCACCCCATGGATAAGAGAAAGCAGTCCTCCAAATTTTTGTTGGGCGGATGCAGCAAGAGGTGTGACGAGTATGAGAGTGAGTGTAAGTGTTTTTTTCATAATTATAAGTTCTATTTTTCAGGCAACCGCGGCTGTCCGAACGACACACCGAACACATCCCCCTGGGCAGCTTGAATGATCGCATAATACGAGATCATCACAAAGAGTGCCACCACCGCCCAGATCATCATTTGTCTGCCGTCTGCATGGGCTTTGGTGTCGGCGGCATTGCGGATGAAGTTTGCAATTCCCCACAAGAAAAAGAGAAGTGCCAAGCTCATGAGGATAGGGATCACCGCATTTATGAGCTCCATGAACAACCCTACTACTCCCCGCAGATCTCCAGGAAAAGCATGAGCAAATATGGGGACAAGGATCAAGAAAAAGATATACCTCATTGGAGCTGACCGATAGTATTGGATATGACCAAGGAGATCGCTTCGGCTCCAAGAAGAATAGCTGCTCCGATCGCTGTATAGAGGAATGCCCGATGGGCCGTGCCAATCTTCTTTTCATCTCCCTGAGCAGTGACATAGAGGAATCCTGAATAAATGAAGGCCAAGATGATCACCACCCCGCCGATCGGCAATACAATATTCTTTAGAATGGCATTAAAGAGATCAATAAGTGAATTACCGAACTTAAAAGGATTAGTGAGAGTTTTATTTACATTTACGCCGTTCCCAGGCACTGTGCCACTCCCTGGAGGATTATTAGGAACAGTACCACTTCCAGGGATCTGAGCGTGAACTAATGATACAGAAAACAAACAAAGAAATATGAAGGCAAAAAATCCAGGAAGATATTTTTTCATGATCATGGTTGGCCGAGGACCGAGTTGTACGTCGAGTCCGTCAAGGCGTTCATAATAGTATAGACGAGAACCCAGGCGATGAGTATCCACACATACCCCTTCACCACTGACCAGAACATCCCTTTAGCTTTTTTAAGCGCCCCTTCATCTCCTCCAGAAGTGACGAGTGTGAATCCAGCATATACAAGGATAGCCACAGTGAGGATAGTGGCATAGATTATGAGGTTGTTGATAACAGCCTCAGCAAGTGAAATCAGATCATTAAAACTACAACTAGGCCCATCACATGGAATGAGGTTTGTGTTCGCTCCAAATGCAAGCACAGGAACGAATACCATCAAGAGGATCAAGGTGGCGAGAATGTGAGTAAGGGTGCGCATTATTTTGTGAGAGAATCCAAGGCGAAGCTTGCGTTTGATATCGCTTCATCCGTTCGGGCCCGTCCCGAGGTGACGCTGTCGATCATATCAGTGAAGAGCGCACCCGTCTTTGAATCATCTGGATCGATCCACCCCTTTGACTGAAGTGCCGCTGTATAGAATACCGCTTTTGCAGGATCGGTCTGTCGTTCAGACAAGAGGTCCCGCCGAGCAGGAGCGAGCGAGCTGATCTTTGCCAGTTCGCTCGCTGAGTTCTGAGAGACGAGGAGAAGTGCGGCCTGAAGCGCCGCAGTCGGATTTGAAGCGCTTTTCACTACAGAGATAGCTCCGAGCTTGCCATAGGTCACAGCCTTGCCCGAGACCCTCGACTGTGGGACAGGAGCAACACCGATAGAAAGAGTGGGGTTTTTAGCCTTGAGAAGGGCAAGCTCGCTTGCATATCCTATATAGAACGCAGACTTACCTGAGATGAAAGAGGTATTGGCAGGCAGGAGGGATCTATTCCATGTATAGTACGGCTTTGCAGAATTTGAGAATTGGGTATAAAAGTCAAGCGCAGCGGCCGAAGGCAAGAGAGGTAAATTAAAATTATCTTCAAGCGCTGAGCGCAGATCAGCCCCTTGAAAACTCGTGATCGGAGTTCCTGCCTGAAGCATGAGCAGAGCGAGGATATCCTTGGCGTTTGGGATGTTGCGAGATTCCCCGAGCGCGATGGCGCTTGTCGAGATGTTCCCTGCAGTATCTTTTTCTGTCAGTTTCTGTGCGTAGTCATAGATCTCATCCCAATATTTGGGCGGATTGGCGTATGAGGCCTTTGAAAGTAGATCTCGATTCGTATAGAGGACGAGTGGATCGATATAGAGAGGCAACCCATATACGCCTTCGCTTGAGATGAGGAGATCCGCTTCATCAGCGAATGTATTTATAAAATCCTTCTGGGCGATAGATGACCCAGGGATCACGAGGAGCTTGTTCCTCGCTTTCCAGATCTTCGATTGAGGCAAGAGTACAAGGTCGGGCCCCCGACCTTCGGCGAGAGCTTCGGTGAATTCGGTATCAAAGGTGTCTTTAGACTTCTCAACATACTTGATGGTGAGCTGATTGTTCCCTGTAAGTCCCGCATTGTTCAAAAGCAGAGAGAAATCGTAGGTGGTCATATCGCCCCACACAGTAACCGTCGCGGCTGCTGTTCCCGATCCTTTTGAGACAGAGAACAAGAGGACTGCGACGACAATGAAGACTCCAAAGACTGCAAGAAGGATGATCTGGAACTTGGACATGTATATCTATACTATCACTTTTTAAAGATAAGACCGTAGTGATGTTCACCGGCTGGGAACGATCGTTCGAACTCAAGACCTTCTGTTTTGAACAAGGCTTTTACATCATCCTCCTTGAGCACATGATTCACTCCTTCGGTTTGGATGCGAGCAAGGTATGAGGAATCCGCCCATTCGACCACGCCGATCCGACCGCCCTTTTTTACTATGCGCTTTGCCTCTCGGACAGCATTCGCCTTATCCTCCAAAAAGAAGAGAATGTTGCCGAACACAGCTCCATCCAGTGTCTCATCAGCGATCTTTGTGCCTCCTATCTCCTCGACGTCCCCTTCTACAGAGCGGATATTGTCCCTGCCTTCAGCCTTGCCCTCTTTATACACCTTAACGAGCAGGTCCTTGTCGAGGTCAACAGAAATAACTCTGCCGTCCTTGCCAAGCGCCACAGAGAGTGCGTGTGTATAGTGCCCGGCACCAGCACCGAGGTCCGCAACCTTTTGGCCGGGGAGAAATCCAAACTCGAGGATATTCTGTTTTGGATTGGTGAACATAAAAATATTATACAGGCAAAAAGAAAAAGCCCGTACAGTATACGGGCTACTCACTCAATGTTTTTTGGTGCATGTGCTTGAACTCTTCTATGCTTGACCAGCTGGGGGAAACTGGTTTCGGGCCACGACTCGTAAGAGTGCGAGGCACCTCAAGAAGATTCTCCTGATGAACATGGGGCTTTGGACGAGCACTTCGGATCTCCAGATACCCTTGATTGTACTGGCGAGCCGAGGGCAGACTCCACCGGCACACTTCTTCAACCGGACATAGCCCACAGGTCGAGTTGTACACTTCTGTTTTGCTTGGTGTCCAGCTGATCCGCTTAGCGGTTACTTCAGTGGCTCGACCTCGATACCCTCCCGTTGTTGAAGCATTGCCTTGGCTCCGTGAGCAGAAGTCCCGGGACAAATACCACAACGCATTCGCAAGGTCGAGGACATCATCCACTGTCTTGCAGTACAGACGATATACTTCTCGGATCACCGGAGACACTTGATAGAATTCGTAGCGCGTCCCCTCTCCCATGACAACAGCTCGCACTGCTTCAGTTGAGGCGAGCACTCGGATGTTGTGTGTATCAACCGGGCCTGGATGCATCATCGGACTTGTAAGCTTTGCATTAATGAGAAAGTAGAGGTACATACTCACCATTTTCTCGCGAAGCCCCATGAATCCAGTGGAGAGGTCGGGGTCACCTTTGCCTATCATGAAAATTCTGCAAAGCTCCTGGTAATTCTCTGCCGCCTCAAAGATCTGGAGCGGATTTCCTTCCCAGAACCTTCCTATCTTCTTCAGGTTGAAGTCCCAGAATCGAACAGTCTCTCGGACATTGAATCCAAGCCCGTTCTTTTTCAGGATTTCATGCATTTCGAGCCTTACTTCTTCGCTCAAAACGCCAGAAAATGTGCTCACGTCAAACATCCAAGGATGTTCGTCGTACACGTTGCAAAGCCTGAGGAAAGCCTGCGCACTGTCGATCCTGCCTCTCATATAGAGGAGACCGACCATGAGCCAGATAGCGTGTTGGACGCTCCCTGGGTCAAGTGTTTTGGGCAATCGTCCTGGCACAGGTTCAGCGTGGTCGAAGGGTGGAAGTTTCTGCTTCCAGGAGTCGATGAGGGTTCGCACAACCCACTCAGCTCGATCATGGGCAATGACATAGCGCACTGATGCCATATGGTCACCAAAGTTAAGGTCCAGTCTAGTCTGGTGAGATTATATGTGTCAGAACTGACCTGTCTACTATGCACCCCTTCTCGACCAATCTATAATCTTTTTAGAATCTTGAACCTTCACAGATGGAGAATTATGACATCGCCAATTCAGTGGACGAAAGCTCGGCGTGTCTGGATGCGTTCTCGCGGCCTCGACACTCAGGGGATGGTTGGAAATTTCTTCCAGCACCTTATGACGCAGATCCTGGAATGCGATCCAACCCCGCGTGGCTATCCTGCCTGGGGAGACATGTCCTCACTGGATCTTCAGATCAGGGTAGAGTCCAAGAGTCGAGGCGATGTGAACTCACTCGAGATCAGAGCCCATCAGATACGGGAGTATGAAGAAGACCCGCCCTTCCCTCTCGAGTACTCGCTGTACTCTCTTGCCTATTATCAAAGCACAGAGAGGTTCAAAGCGGGCCAGCCCCGCCCCCGCGGATTTAGTCCAAAGACGAGCCAGTATTCACTTATCCGTTCTATCAAGAACGAGGGGGACATGTACCAGTTTCTCTCAAGCCACATCAAAGGGATCTACCTCGTAGATCTTTCGATTGTGACCGCTTTCGAGAAGAAGTTTGGCGCAAAGCCCTGTCGAATGGTCGGCCGCCGGGAAGAAACAGCAGTGCAGATTGGATGGGAGAGGGTCAACGAACTCTTGGGTGAAGATGCCTCATTTATCGAAGGGCTTCAGAAGCTCAAGCTGCGCCCCACCTCATGGGCAAAGGGTGTGTATCCCATGCATATCACCTGCACTATCGGGGACGTCACCTTTCCTGTCCGATTCACTCTCATCACTCTGTTAAAGAAACCCCTGAATGCGCGCATCGCCTATATACTCGGTCGGCGCCAAGCCCTTTCGCTCACTTAGCGCAAGGGTATTTTTTATGTAAAAAGTTATCCCCATACATAGGCCCCGCCTATGTATGGGGATAAGTCGACGGTTTATAGCCGTTTTATAGTTATTTTAGATAGAAAGATGCCAGGCCAGGCCTTGGTATATAGATAATTAGAGGCAGATAAGAGAGGCAAGAGAGTCCCCTTCTCTCAATTTCATTATTCTCACCCCTTGAGTCTGACGACCGAGGACAGGGATCTCGGTGATGTTCACGCGGACGACCTGGCTTTTCTTTGAGATCGCGACCACTTCTTCCTCTTCTTCAGTGACGATCTGGGATGCCATCACCTTGCCTGTCTTATCTGTCACCTTTGATGTGAGGATGCCTGACCCACCTCTTCCCTGCACTTTGTATTCTGAAAGTTCGGTTCGCTTGCCGTAGCCGTTGGCACTGATCACGAGGAGGTGCGCATCCTTCCATCTTTTCTGTATCTCATGCGCCCCGATGACCTTGTCTCCCTTATCGAGCTTGATGCCTCGCACACCGGCTGCTCCGCGACCCATCTCACGGATGTCTGATTCTTTAAATCTGATCGACTGGCCTTCCTTGGTGACAATGACCGCATCGTCTCCATCGCAGACGAGCGATACTGAGACAAGTCGGTCGCCTGGCGCGAGCTTGATCGCGATGATGCCTGATGAGCGGACGTCGTGGAAGGACTTGGCATCAACTTTTTTCGCAGTACCATCTTCGGTCACCATAAGGAGCGAACCAACGATCTCTTTGGACTCCTTGGACATGGGCAGGATCGAAGTGATCTTCTCATCATCAGAAAGCGAGATGAAGTTCATGATCGACTTGCCCTTTGTAGCACGCCTGCCTTCTGGGATGTCATACATCTTGATCTTGTAAGCCTTGCCCTTGTCTGTGAAGAAGAGGAGGTCTGAATGAGTAGAGGCTACCAAAAGATGTGTGACGAAGTCCTCTTCTTTTGTATCAAGGTCGACCACACCGACACCTCCGCGCTTCTGGCGCTTGTATTCGTCAGGATTGGTTCGCTTGATGTATCCGCCAGATGTAAGCACAAGTGCGTTGTCTTCTTCGGCGATCATATCTTCTACAGAGAGGATCTTGGCCCCGCCCTTGATCACTTTGGTTCTGCGGTCGTCGCCGAACTTGTCTCTGGCAGCGATGAGTTCGGTCTTCACTACGGCAAGCATCTTTTTTGGAGAAGCAAGGAGATCTTCTAGGAATTTAATGAACTCTTGAACTTCTTTCAATTCATCTTCGATCTTCTTTCTTTCAAGGCCTGCGAGCTTTTGAAGGCGCATCTCAAGGATCGCATCGGCTTGGAGGTCTGAGAACTTGAATCGCTTCATCAAGTTGATCTTGGCATCCTCGACTGCCTTAGATGCACGGATGATCTTGATCACTTCCTCGATGTGGTCGAGAGCCTTTGAAAGTCCAAGGAGGATATGCTCACGAGCCAGTGCTTTCTTGAGGTCGAATTCTGCACGTCGCTTCACCACAGTCTGGCGATGCTTGATGAACTCCTGGAGCATCGACTTGAGTGAGAGCGTCTGAGGCACGCCGTCGACGAGGGCGACAAGGTTTACATGGAACGTATCTTCAAGCTGAGTGTATTTGTAGAGGCTATTTAAAATTTTCTGGGGCTGAGAGCCGGATTTGAGGTCGATAGCAATGCGGATGTCCTTGGTCGACTCGTCGCGAAGGCCCTTGATGCCATCGAGCTTCTTCTCGCGGACAAGATCGGCGATCTTCTCGATCAAAGCAGACTTGTTCACACGGTATGGAATCTCGGTGATGATGATCTGGAAGTTCCCTGCTTTGTTCTCCGTGATCTCAGCCACTCCACGCGCGACGATACCTCCGCGCCCGGTTGCATACGCATGGTGAATATCTTTCTGATTGAAAATAATGCCTCCTGTTGGGAAGTCAGGGCCCTTCACATGCTCAAGAAGGTCTTCGGTCGCAGCCTCTGGGTTCTCTATAAGAGCGATCGTCGCATCCACCACTTCGCCAAGGTTATGAGGCGGAATGTTCGTCGCCATACCGACGGCGATGCCGAGGGTTCCGTTCAAGAGAAGGTTGGGAAGAGCTGCAGGAAGGACAACAGGCTCCTTCTTCGTGCCATCATAGTTTGGCTTGAAGTCGACGGTATCCTTCTCTATGTCATTTAGAAGTTCTGACGCAACTTTGCTCATCTTGGCCTCGGTGTACCTATATGCAGCGGCGCCGTCGCCGTCGATCGAACCGAAGTTTCCCTGGCCGATGATCAGGGGATATCTGGTCGAGAAGTCTTGGGCAAGCTTGACCATCGCATCGTACACGGACGCATCTCCGTGCGGGTGATACGATCCGAGCACATCTCCAACCACGGTCGCAGATTTCCTGGACTTTGCGCTTGAGGTCAACCCCTTTTCGTTCATGGAGAAAAGGATGCGTCTGTGCACGGGCTTCAATCCATCGCGGACATCAGGAAGAGCGCGGTCTGTGATGACAGACATCGCGTAGTCGATGAAGGACTCCTTCATCTCTGTGACGATCGATCGAGAAACGACCGAATCGTGCTTTGGGATATGTTCTTCGTTAGTTGCCATACGTACTGGTTCCGGAATTTGTATGTAATGCGTCTGTGCGCATCTGCTCGTATTCTGACTGGAGGTTTACTGCCTTCACATTCCCCTTCACTGCATTGAATTGCTGCTTTAAAGAGGAGATCGATGCAGCTACACCTCCTTGAATACTATTAAAGGGGCTCGGACCAGTATCTGTCGGGACTGAGTTTTCTGCAAGGATCGCATCATCGCTCCCGAGCGGCGAGAACATAAAAAGGGACCACACTAAAAAGATAGAAAGAGTGACGCCGCTTGAGATAAGGAACGCAAAGCGCTTTTTGTGAGCATCAGATCGAGTGTGAACTGTGGCAAGGTATTGTCGCATTCTATTCTTCTTTAAGGACGATAATTTCCCCTTCTTTGCCTTCGAGATCCTTTTTCTTTAGAACGAGTTTGTCGACCGGAGCGGATTTTTCTTCTCCTCCTTCCTTTATGAACTGGGCAAGCGACTTGTCTGTGTAGTGCATCGGGATAATGACCGAAGGTTCAAGTGAGACGGCGAGCTTGTAGGCAGCCGCCGCTTCAAGCACCCCTTCGCCTCCGACTGGCACGAACAGCACATCGACGTCTTCGATGGACTCTTTGGCCTCATCAGACAATTCAGGATTTGAGAGCGGACCGAGGAAACAGAGATTCATTCCTTCGAGATTGATCTGATAGATCGTGTTGTATCTCGCTATACCTTCATAATTTGATTCGGAAAGAAATCCTTTGACCCCGATATCCTTGACCTCATACTCTCCGGGGCCGGTAATGACGAATCCCTTACCGTCTGTGGCAAAGGCGTTTGAGCTTATAAGGGTGATGTCTGCTCCAGCCCGAGATGAGGCTGGGTTAAGGGCGATGGCAAGGTCGCCTTGAGTGATCCGGAAGGATTCGAGACCTTGGTAGGTGATGACCATATGCCCTATTTTAGCATATTTAAGGCCTGTTATCCACTGTTGAGTTTGGATATATATACGCTTATATGCTCAACTGTGTACAGACTCCCTGTACGCTCATCTTTGCCAAGGAGACCGTCATGGAAGAGAGCATCGGCAAGAAAGATGGCTTCACCAGAGACCACCCCGTCGCCTGCATCATGATCTTGCTTACCATCATGTTGGTGGGGCCCACGATCGTGATGAAGACGAATCCGGCGGCACCTCAGACGCTGCTAAGGCTCGCTCCTGTCGTTGTCCAGGCTGGGACTTCTGATGTTCCGGCCGTTCCATGCACACGGAAAGCTGTCCGGATCAACGGTGAATACCACCGTCCCTGCCAGAAGAATCTTCCCAAGTAACTGTTCTGGTCCCCATCTGCTGGGGGCTTTTTTATTATAAAATAAGTGGCTATACAGAGCCGTATTTTAGCTTATCCACACAACGAAAGCATTGATGTGCTTGACAATATTTATGAGTATGATATGATACTAGCAGATTCAGGACTTACCTCCTCTGCACCTATACAAGAAGAAGTTGTTCGTCCCCTCAAGACGCCCCGGCCCAACAAGCGGGCACCTAAAGGAAAATCGCAGAGACTGGTCGATGTATCGATCGGACAAAACGATCTCCCGTGGAGCCTAGAAAAAAAGTTAGGGCGCATCAAGAGTGGACACTGTCTTGTGCGAACGCATGAGACATCCGGACGCACTCGCGTGAACCCGGCACGCCATGAATGACCCTTACATGAGGGACCCAGCATGCGACGAAGTACCTAGGGGCTGGCACATCCCCTGCCCTAGCTCATGAGCGATGCACACCGGCGGACAATACGCTGACCGGTCAGATCGCCCCGAGCTAGCTCGGAAGCACCTTCTGAAGCCCTGACCAAACTTCTTCACCTCGACCGGCGACCAGCCTACAAGCTAAGATCGCCCACCGAGTACCGCCCCCGAACGCTTCGCGCGTTCGGGGGCTCTCTGTTTTTATACCCACCTTGCGCTTGACAAATATGTGTGGCTTTGTATATTCAATAGGTTGCACCGGGTTCAGTCCCTTGCAGAGTTCTTTCTCAGAGAGGAGGTTGCCCATGAAGCGTCTCGCTCGCCTCACGCTGCTCGCCGTCGCCATGGCGCTCGGTTTCGTGTCGATCTCGCCGCAGATGGCCCAGGCCACGCCGAACATCCGCTACGTCCAGTTCATGTCGCTCGCCGGCCCCGCGCTGGCGCCCGAGGCGATCGTCGCGCCGTACAACGCCGACATCGTCATCCAGCGCAGCATCGCCGCCTACAAGGAGATGGCCGCGATCAAGGTGATCAAGAAGGAGTCCGCCAAGAAGCCGGCCGAGTTCGACTCGGCGATGAAGCAGCCCGCGCTGGTCGCCATCAAGGGCGGCGCGATCGACCCCGGACGCACGTTCGTGCTGGGCTCGAGTTCACCCGTTGAAAGCAGGTCCGCGACGTTCACGTCCAACATGCCCGCCACCACGCAGATCGACGCCACCATCGGCGATGAAACCACGGAGGCCGGCGGGCTCGCATCGATGCTCTCGGCGTCGCCGAAGACGAGCACGAAGGTCGACTCCGCGAACCCGGCGCCCGACAGCGCCTGACGGCCACCTCTCTCTGCGTTTAGGCATCCGCCCGAACGCACGCAGTACCTAGTACTGCACTGCCCCGACCACGGTCGGGGCTTTGCATTTATACATTTTTCTGGTATGGTGACTTTCGCATCTTATTAATCCCCGTTCCTGTTACCCCCAGCGGCTCTGGCACACATTCATAAGCCTCTGGACCAGGATCGGGCAATATTCATGCCTATTAAAGAAAAGAAAGAAAAAGTGAAAAAGGAGCCCGTCGTCGATGATTCGATGATGGGACAGCTTGTAGAAACTACGCCTAATCCTCCTTCAGTCGAAGATGTCGTCGAAGGTCCGGTCATATCCATAGACAAAGGCGCGGTCTACATCGACCTCCATCCCTTCGGTACAGGTATCATCTTTGGCCGCGAATTCATCAACGCCCGAGACATCATCAAGAAAATTAACCCAGGCGACACCGTCGCCGGCAAGGTCGTCCACATCGGCGGCAAGGAAGGCTACATTGAGATCTCGCTCAAGGAAGCTCGTCAGGCACTCATCTGGTCTGAAGCCGAAGAAGCGATCAACGAGAAACGAGTCTACGAACTCCCTATCACCGATGCGAACAAGGGCGGACTCATCATCAACTGGCAAGGCATCTCCGGATTCCTCCCCGCATCTCAGCTTAAACCTGAGCACTATCCTCGAGTCACTGATGGAGACAAGGACAAGATCCTTGAAGAGTTGAAGAAGCTCGTCGGCGTGAAGCTCTCGGTCCAGATCATCGGAGCCAATCCAAAGGAAGGCAAGCTCATCTTCTCTGAGAAGTCCCCTGAGGCAAAAAATAAGGAGAACATCATCCAGAAATACACTCTCGGTGATGAGCTCACCGGTGAAGTGACCGGGCTCGTCGACTTCGGCGTCTTCGTGAAGCTTGAAGAAGGACTTGAAGGCTTGGTCCACATCTCAGAGATCGATTGGGGCCTCGTCGAGAATCCAAAGACCATGTTCAAGATCGGCGAGAAGGTAAAGGTCAAGATCATCGAGATCAAGGATGACAAGATCTCTCTCTCGATCAAGGCTCTAAAGGAAAATCCTTGGAAAGGCGCAGAGAAGAAATACAAGAAGGATGATGTAGTCGAAGGTGTCATCATCAAGTTCAACAAGCACGGAGCTCTCGCTTCGATCGAAGAAGGAGTGGCTGGACTCGTCCACGTCTCTGAATTCGGCGGCGAAGACAAGCTCCGCGAGAAGCTTGAGATGGGCAAGACCTATTCCTTCAAGATCACCCTCTTTGATCCAAAGGAACAAAAGATGGCTCTCTCATACGTCGAGAAGAAATAACAAACTCAAAAAAACAAACGGCCCGCGAAAGCGGGTTTTTTGTTTGAAAAATTCTCTATAAGGAGTAGTGTGAGCGTAGATCCCTCACACAGGAATGCAAAATGACTGCACATTCAACTGCTGTAAACTTCGTACTTGACGCAACGAACGATGAACAGCGAGCGATCAAGGTAGTCCGACTGTTGTACTCGCTGGTCTCCCTCGACATGGCAGACCAGAACGACAACCTCCGCAGCCTTCGAGTAAGAGATACTCACGTGCACTTCCCCGTCTTTGCCGAAGCACTGGGGCTTGGCCACAGCAGTCTCTACTCCTACGACGAAGGGAATGAAGAGTGTCCAGCAGTTACTCTCTACGAGAGAGCGTTCAGCGAGCACCCAGAAAGCAAAAACCTTGCATGGTCCTTCCTGCACCAAGGAGAGTTCGATCGCCAGGAGATCATGCGAAACTGCTTGAAAGAGGCAGCTGGGATCGCTGTCGGATTCTGCGAGAGCGACTTGAATTCAGCTATCGCGGCTTTTTACACTGCCGTGAAAAACAAGACAGTGCCCGCGACCACTTAAGGGTCGCTTTTTTATTGAAAAAATTCACGGAAGTAGTAGGGTGAGATAAGAAACCCGAACTTTGGAGAGTGGCATGAACAGCATATCTACCGCCGCATCACAAGAAGCTGAACGTCAGTACGAGATCCTCCTCAGGTTCATCTACAGAGGATTGCGGGCCGGAGTAGAAGAAAAAATCTTCTGCTTCAAGGAGTGGAGACTCCATAAGGCCCTGCCCTTCGTACTCGAATACCTGGCCATGCGCCACATCCGCAGCCTGGGATTCCGGTGCGATGAGGATAGAAGGTACCCAGCGATCTCTCTGGCGCTCAGTCGGATGATCAAGGAAGGCTGGGTCACCTTCAACTCAGATTCTGAAAGCGGACCCATCTACGCCTTCACTCCACTGGCGGTCGAGACTCTGAGGAGTCGGCTTGGAAACCCAACCATGCTCGATGAGGCCGAAAGCGCGGCCATCGAAGAAGCATTCCATCATGGCTACAAGGCCTTCGTGGGCAATGCCGACTACGAGGAATGCCTACGAGAGACAGGGCACCTCGATTGACCCCGAATCACGGGGTCTTTTTCTTTAATTGACTTTATTAAATTTATAAGGCATTTTATGAAAAGAACCACGTACCCTAGCCCTGAATACACATGCGCATTCTCCGCCCGATAGAATTCGACCTGGCACGGCAGGAAAGGCTCTTCTTCCTCCTTGGACCGATCCAAGGGGGCGGAAACTGGCAGGAGAGAGCCTGCGCCATCCTGGATGTTCTCACGCCTGAGGCCACGATCGCTGTGCCCTGCAGATGGGAATCCGATCATCCCTTGAAATCTCGTTTCGCAAAAGGCGCGAGACCAAATGATTTCTCAGATCAAACTACGTGGGAGCGCTATTACCTTGAGGAGGCTGCTCGTTCGGACAAGAACGGCTGCATCCTAGCCTGGCTTCCATGTGAAGACCCATTCAACCCTCGCAGCGATGGCCAGCCCTATGCGCGAGACTCATACGGAGAGATCGGCGAATGGCGCGGACGAATGATGTCCGCCAAACATACTCGCTTCGTCATGGGGGCAGAGGAAAGATTCCCCGGCCTCAGTGTCATGCAGAAGAACTGGAACGCAGCATTGAAGATGGACTTTGTGATCTTTCCCACACTTGAAGAGACGGTGAGACAAGCTGTAGAGAGATCTGAATCCTAAGCGCGACCTTGTCGCGTTTTTTATTTACCCGTTGCACTCGGTCATCGCCTTCTGGAGTCCGTCTGTTGCCAGGTATTCGACCGCAGTCTCTGCGCGTTTGAATACCTTTTTTAATGTCTCCATTTCAGATTTTTTGAATTCCCCGAGGATGAATTTTTCTACGGCCGCTTCGCCTTTTGGCTTCTTGATCTTCCCGCTTGGAGTGGTCGGACTGATCCCTATCCTGATCCGTACGAATGCGCCTGTACCGAGAGCCTTTACGATCGACTCGATCCCCTTGTGCCCTCCCGATCCTCGATCAAACGAGACTTTCATCACCCCGAGAGGCAGGTCGAGGTCGTCGTACACAACAACGAGCTTCTCCGCCGCCTTCTTGCTTTTCACTACTTTTGCCACTCCGCTTCCCGACTTGTTCATAAATGTATCCAAATGCACGAGCTTCACATTCTGAATGTCTTTTTTTGCAAGCTCTCCAAGCAAAAGTCTCCCCGTATTGTGGCGAGTGTGTTCAAATTCTTCTCCTGGATTGCCTAAACCTACGACGATATACATGCGCCTATTGTGTCAAATGAACTTAGATAATACAATGCAATGAAAATTATGCACGAAGACACTCCAATCACTTCCTCAGTTCCTTCTGCTCCTCAACCTCCAAAAGAGAAACCATCTTCGTTCATCGTCGAGCTCGGCAAGCTCCTCCTCCTCGCAGTGTTCGTCGTCGTGCCGTTCAGAATGTTCGTCGCTCAGCCGTTTATCGTCGACGGAGCATCAATGGACCCCACTTTTCACACTGGAGAATACCTCATCGTCGATGAGCTCTCGTATCATTTCAAAGCTCCAGAGCGTGGATCGGTCCTTATCTTCAAATATCCAAAAGATCCTTCTAAATACTTTATAAAGCGAGTGATAGGCCTGCCTGGAGAGACTGTGATGATAACCAATGGTACAGTCACCATAAAAAACAGTGCTCATCCGGAAGGATTTACTTTGGCTGAACCATATATCCAGTTCACAAAGTCCGATTCGTCGACTTCGACCCTCGGGCCCACAGAATACTTTGTGATGGGAGACAACCGCGCAGGCTCTGCTGATTCGAGACTTTGGGGAACCGTCCCAAAAGCCAACATCATCGGCCGTCCGATCGTACGTTTCTGGCCTCCCACGATCTGGCCTGGAGCAACACATTTCGATGACCAAACTAACTAAGAAGCCAGGATACCTTTCAAGCGACTACGACAGACCGATCTATCTTGCTGCGCATTTTGGATTCACTCCGATCAATTGCCCGAAAATAAAAGACATTGACCTCAAGCTCACTGAAGACTGCAAGGTCGAGGTTGAAGGAGTTAAGCCTGGGCGCGTCCACGACGCAGCAGAGAAGGCGGCGTTCTTGCGCATGTACCTAGAAAATGAATTCTCCTCGCTTCCCCACCCGCTTTCGGTCATTTATAAAAAGCCCCAATCGCGCTCTCATGACTATTGCCTCCACGTCCTCGGGTTCCCTTCTGCAGTAGCCGAAGCGATCCTCATCCGCACAGGGCTCACTATCCTCATGGAAGAAGGCCACAAGCGCCTCATCGTCGAAGTGAATTCCGTCGGAGACAAAGACTCGATCACTGCCTATGAGCGCGAACTGCATTCATATGTGAAAAAGGTCTCCACAGACATCCCGCCCGAGCACAAAAAGAAGATCAAGGAAGATGTGTTTGAATTGTTGAAACTTGCACTCCCCGAAGAGATCAAAGATCGCCTCCCTGCATCCATCGCCTCGCTCACCTCGGGATCGCGCGCGCACTTTAAAGAAATGCTTGAATGCCTCGAATCCCTTGGTGTTGAATTCAAGCTCGACTGCACCCTCGTCGGCAACAAGGAATACACATCGCACACGATCTTTGCCATCAGGGACGCCGAGAGCGAGATGGTACTTGCCGAAGGCGCCCGCTATTCTCGCCTCACTAAAAGGGTCGGCTTCAAAAAGGAGCTCCCCTCTGCCTCGATGACCATCTTTGCTCATGCCAAAAAGGATGGGCCGGCGAAGATCTACAAAGAACTCCCAAAACCTCGATTCTATTTGATCCACCTCGGACATGAGGCCAAGCTGAAATCCCTGCCCTTGATCGAGCTGTTGAGGACTCACCGGATCCCCGTGTATCACTTTTTGGGCAAGGACAAGATCACGGCCCAGCTTGCTGCCTCGGAATCTCTACGGGTACCCTATCTCCTCATCGTTGGCCACAAGGAGGCCTTGGATCACACGGTGACCGTCCGCAATGTCTCTACTCGGGCCCAAGACACGGTTCCGATGGCCGACCTTCCGGACTATTTAAAGCACTTGCCGTTCTAGGGCTCTTGTGTTAGATTATCCCCCACATGGCAATAAATATTGAAGTTATAAAAGGCGCAAGCGAGAACAATCTCTCGGTCCTCCGCCGGTTTCAGAAGCGTGTCCAAGGCGCAGGCGTACTTCCCCGCGTCCGCTCAAAGCGCTACCACGAGCGAGTAAAGTCTGAGAACGTAAAGCGTGCAAAGACCCTCGCCCACTTGAAGAAAAAGGATGAGACTGCAGAGCTCATCAAGCTCGGCAAGATCGCCGAAACCCCAAAGTTCGGCAAGCGCAAGCGCTAAACGTGAAGAGCGATACCTTTTCCATCAAAAATACTACCAGGACTTCGCCCCGCTCTTTGCGGGGTATTCCTTTTGAAGAAATAAAAGATGCGATCCTTGGGAGATCATACGAGCTTTCGCTCGTACTCTGCGGAGATGCGCTTTCCCACAGGCTCAATCTCGCCTATCGAGGCAAGGATAAGCCGACGAACGTGCTCTCCTTCCCACTCACAAAAGATAGCGGAGAAATTTTCATACATCTAAAATTGGCTGGGCCCGAGGTCGGATTTCTCTTTGTCCACGGTCTTCTTCATTTGAAAGGAATGGAACATGGGGCTACAATGGAAAAAGCAGAACAAAAGTTCCGCAAGAAATTCAACGTCTAGTTTTTGTTCGCCTCTGGTATTTTGTTTCTCAAGTTTTTTTCTATTTATCTTTATGGCTCGTCACATCACTACTGGTATAGACATCGGCACCTCTGCGACGAGGGTAGTTATCGCCGAGGAAACTGTGGTGAATGGGCGCGTCCAATCCAAGATCATCGGGACAGGCATGAGCGAGTCCAAGGGCGTGCATGAAGGCTATATTGTGAACCAAGCTGAAGCCGCACGCTCGCTCCTCCAGGCGGTTAGACAAGCAGAAAAGGTTGCTGGCGTCCAAGTAAAGCGAGCCTATGCGTCAGTCGGAGGGATCGGACTTTCGGGCGTGACTGCCACGGGTTCAACGATCGTCTCCCGCGCCGACCTTGAGATCACTCCCTTGGATATAGACAAGGCGACCGAAGCTGCAGAGACCGCGATCCCCCATGCGGTCGTTTTAAATAAAAAGATCATCAACACGATCCCCGTGGAACACAAAGCCGACGGCAAAGTGGTCTGGGGCCGTGTCCAGGGACTCAAGGCGCAAAAGCTCGATGTAAAGGTTCTCTTTATCATGTGCCTTGAGCACCACATCCAAGACCTGATCAAGACGATCGAAGATGTAAACATCGAAGTGACCGATGTCGTCGCCGCGCCGATCGCCGCCTCGTTCGTCACTCTTTCAAAAAAACAAAAGAAGGCCGGCTGCGTGCTCATCAACATCGGCTCGGAAACCTTGTCCATGGTCGTCTATGAGAACTCAAGCCCCATATCCCTTGAGGTCTTCCCTATCGGAGGCACAGATATCACGAACGACATCGCCCTCGGGCTAAAGGTAGGGCTTGAAGAAGCTGAGTCGATCAAACTCGGGGCCATCACTAATGCGGTCTATTCGAAGAAGAAGCTGGATGATATCATCCACGCCCGGCTTTCGGACTGCTTCGAACTTATCGAGGGACACCTCAAACGGATCGGCCGAAACGCGCTCCTGCCTGCCGGAGTAGTGATCACTGGCGGAGGGTCGAATTTGAATAACATTAGGAACTTTGCAGAAACGTCTCTCAAACTCCCTGCCCATCTCGGAGATGTGCATTTCGGAGAAGAGAAACCGGGTGTAGAAAAAGAGAAGACCAAGGATTCTTCGTGGGCGACAGCCTACGGCCTCGCTGTCCTCGGCTTGAATGCTGGTAACGACCTCACATCGATCGGCCCTTCTCAGATAGACAAGATCACCAAAGGCGGCAAGACATTTATTTCAAAGATCGGCGAATGGATCTCGCAATTTTTGCCTTAAGGTTTCAAAAGGAGTAGTATCGCCACAGACACCCTGACCCTTACATGGAGAGAACATGTCGACTCGTTTTGGACGTGACCCGCGCATCATTCCGGTCGTCCTCACCGGCGGACCATGCGGAGGAAAATCTACAATCCTCGCGATCCTCAAGCAATGGCTTGAAAATCGGGGCTTTAAAGTAGCCATTCTCCTTGAAGCGGCTACCGAGGTCATCACAGCCGGATTTTCCCCGAACCCCGCCTTCTGGTATCGCGACACAAGTTTCCAGAAAAATCTCTTTAGATACATCCTCTCTCGCGAGGATCGCTACTACGAGATGCTGGGGGAACTCGACACAGAGAAGACCCTCATCCTTCTCTGTGACCGTGGAGCACTCGACGCCATCGCCTACATGGGACGAAAGGAATTCAAGCACATAGCAGATCAGTCCAGCTATTCGATGCTTGAACTCCTTGAACGCTACAGAGCAGTCATCCACCTCGTCACCGCAGCAAACGGCGCCGAACATGCCTACACTCTTGCAAACAACACTGCAAGGGACGAGTCTCCTGAGCTTGCTCGCGAGCTCGACAAGAAGACGTACGATGCGTGGCAGGGCCACCAGCACCACATCATCATCGACAACAGCACAGACTTCGAAAAAAAGAAGCTGCGCACCCTTCAAGCCCTCGCAAGGATCCTCCATATGCCTGAACCGACTGAGATCGAACGAAAGTGGAGAATTACAAATTTCATCCCCAGCATGATCCCTCGCGGGAGTCTGGGGATCGAGATCCGGCAAGACTACCTCGAAAGCAAGGCAGCCAACGTCGAACGGCGCGTGCGCATGCGCACCTCGGATGGATCGTCGAGCTTCTACTACACTGAGAAGAGAAAGACTGCCGATCCACTCGTCCGTGGAGAGATCGAGCGTCAGATCACTCACGATGAATACGAAGAAAAGCTCTCTGAGCGCGATCCGGTGAAGAGCACGGTAGCAAAGACGCGCTACACGTTCGAACATGGCGGACACACCATTGAGCTCGACGTGTATCACGGCGCGGCGCTCGGTCTCGTCATCGCCGAGGTTGAACTCTCGAATGTCACTGAGAATCCCGAACTTCCTATAGCGTGGGAAAAGGAAGAGGTCACAGCAGATCCGAACTTCAAGAATGCGGCGATCGCCAAGTTTATTTACGACGGCAATCTCCGTGAGACCCTTCTTGCCCCGCATGCGTAATGTGCGGGCTTTTTTGTAAAAAATCCTTATTTATAGCAGAAAAAGACGATACGGATTTAAATAATGTCAACTGTTTCTTTTTGCCTCTTATTTCTGTAATATGTGGCCATTACGAGCCACACGGAACGCCCTAAAACCCTTATTTCATGCCACAAATTAAACCCGAAGTAGAAGCCTTCGCTCGAATCAAAGTCATCGGTGTCGGCGGTTCAGGCAACAATGCCTTGAATCACATGATCAACTCCAAAGTAAAAGGGGTGGATTTCATTGCCGTGAACACTGATGCCCAAGACCTTCATCACTCGCTCGCAAAGAAAAAGGTCCACATCGGCAAGAACCTTACTCGCGGACTCGGAGCAGGCATGAACCCCGAACTCGGCAAGCGTGCGGTCGAAGAGACCAAAGAAGAGATCCAGGAAGCGATCAAGGGTGCAGACATGGTCTTCATCGCCTCAGGTATGGGAGGCGGGACCGGATCCGGTGCAGCTCCAGGTATCGCTCGCACTGCTAAAGAAGCAGGCATCCTCACTGTGGCAGTGGTGACCAAGCCTTTCTTCTTTGAAGGACAGCAGCGCATGAAGATCGCTGAAGAAGCGATCAACGAGCTTAAGGCAGCGGTGGATGCGATCATCATCATCCCAAACGACCGACTCCTCGCCACGATCGACAAGGGCACTACGGCCAAGAACGCCTTTGCTACCTGCGACAATATCTTGAAGCAAGCAGTCGAAGGCATCTCTGACCTCATCACGACCCCAGGTCTCATCAACATCGACTTCGCAGACATCCGTGCAGTTATGCAGGACGCTGGAGCAGCACTTATGGGTATCGGCGTCGCTTCTGGAGACAACCGAGCAGAAGAGGCAGCTCGCATGGCGATCTCATCACCTCTCCTTGAGGTCTCGATCAACGGAGCCAAGGGCGTTCTCTTCTCGATCGCAGGAGGCGATGACCTTGGGATGTTTGAGATCCAGGATGCAGCCAAGATCATCACTGAGTCTGTGGATGCCCACGCAAAGATCATCTTCGGTACCGTCAAGGACGACAAGTTGAAGAAGGGAGAATTGAAGATCACCGTTATCGCTGCTTCGTTCCCCGAGAGCATTCAGCGCAAGGCGACCTCCTTGTTCCAGAACGCCCCTCAGGAAGAAGTGACCAAAGAGCGTATCTTCAACAGCATGTCTTCCTTCGTCCCAAAGCCCGCTCCTACAGAGAAGCCCCATGTTGAGGAAAAGAAGCCAGAAGCTCCGGCGCCGTCCAAGGTCGATGACTCAGACGACGATTGGAACGCAGTCCCCGCCTTCCTCCGCCGATCAAAACTCAAATAATTTACCCACAAGGCCTCGAAAGGGGTCTTTTGTGTACTATTGACTTTTTGTAATTTAAGAGTATTATATAGACAGAACGCTTCCCTCTGCCAAGGTGTCATCATGCACGACGAACTGGCAATCTATGAGGAATCACCGTGGTTCATCAAGGCGGTAATACTCGTTGGGTGCTCGGTGGGGACGGCCATCCTCATCGTAGAGCTCACTCTCCAGGACATCTGGCAGGAGGCTTGCGATTTATTCGCGGCCTCCAGGCACAAGAAGCGCCTGGTGTAGAGGGCTCCATTTTCACCCGCGCCGAACTCTAGAGTTCGGCGCTTTTTTCATTTCTAAAAAGCCAAAAAACTGATAAGCTACACGCTATGACATACGACTTAGCCATCATCGGAGGAGGACCGGCAGGAGTTTCTGCAGGAGTGTATGCAGCGAGGAAAAGATTAAAAACTGTCCTCATCACCGAATCCTTTGGTGGACAATCTACCGAATCCATGGGAGTTCAGAACTGGATCGGTACGGTCGAAATAAGCGGGATAGAACTCGGCAAACAACTCGAGCAACATTTGCGTGCTTATGCAGAAGACACGGTGCATATTGTGACTGGACAGAGAGTCACCAAGGTCTCGAAAGAAAACGGAGTGTTCATTGTTGAGTCATCCAAAGAAAAATTTGAAGCTAAGACCGTTCTCGTCGCCACAGGATCCACTCGTAGAAAGCTTGAGATCCCCGGCGCCAAGGAATTTGAGAACAAAGGCATCACCTATTGTGCCTCGTGCGATGGGCCGCTTTTCTCTGGAGCAGATGTGGTCGTGATCGGAGGAGGCAATGCTGGATTTGAATCCGCTGCCCAGCTTTTAGCGTACTGCAAATCCGTCACCTTATTGAACCGCTCAGAGACTGTCCGCGCAGATGAGATGACCGTCGAATCGGTCTTGAAGCACTCCAACATGAAGCTTATAAAGAATGCTCTCCCCAAAGAGATCAAGGGCGATAAGTTCGTCTCTTCACTTATCTATACGGATTTAACCTCGGGAGTCGAACACGAGCTTCCGGTGACCGGGGTGTTCGTCGAGATCGGACTTGTCCCTACTACTGGGTTCGTCGAAGAGCTCCTCGAACTCAATACATATAAACAGATCCCTGTTGATCCAAAGGATCAGAAGACAAAAGTGGAAGGCTTGTGGGCCGCCGGAGATTGCACAGACGGACTCTACCACCAGAACAACATCGCTTCAGGCGACGCAGTGAAGGCTCTTGAGGACATCTATCTCTACGTGCATAAAAACAAATAAAAACCTCGCCGCATACGCGCGAGGCTATTCAGGAACGGCTTTTCGCAAAGTGGTGAGCAATGGGGCAAGACGAGCCCCTTCCTCTAGCCGCTTCAAGAAAAGCGCTGTACGATCGAAAGGTCCCTCCACGAATGCAAGGTACTGATCAAAGAGCTCAGTCTCTTTCGTACTCAAGAGAGACTTACCGTTTGCATCGTTACAGAACTCGAAGTAACAACTCATCGCTTCGGCGAAATATTGACTGAAGAATTCCTCTTCAGTCATTTCGTTACTCTTCAAAGCTTTGTAATAGGAAGCAACTTCGGGCTCCCCGCTGTATACAAACGAGCTTGGTTCGTGGTGCGCATTTCTGAAGAGAAGCGCGAAGTGCTCGATCGAATCCACCCGCGCTTGGGGATCCTGTTTGGAAGCGGCGAGTATCTTCTGGAAATCCGGAGAATAGAAGTGCCCCATTTCATGAGACAGAGTGCTCCTCCATTCTCCTGGCGCCGGAGCAAGGATCCTACTGATCGTGATCCCGATTTGCTGACGTGGATGAGTGTAGTAGAAAACTCCCACATATCCGCTGGTGTCTTTCTCCACCACTACACGCCCGATAGAAGCGGAGCCTCCGAGATAGGTCTCCCGAGCCATCTTCAGTAATCCGGACTCAACTGAATCGCGCACTTCTTGCAGGGCGGGATCCTCAAATTCGTATCGACGATTCCCCGCAGCTGAATCTAGCGTCACGATCACTCCAAGCACAGGCAGAGCTGTGAGCGGGGCCTCCGTGACAGGCTTGGAAATGGAGACCTTCTGTGTGGCTGATGTCTGCCAACTTCCGAACCTTGCTATCGCGATACCACCAGCGATAACGATCACCACCAGTAGTCTCTTCAAGTACTTCTTGTACTTGTAAACCTTATAGGGCGTAGGCATGGGCTCTCCTCTAAAGGGTTCAATTTCTAGAGTGACTATAGTACAAAAATCTAAAAAGTCAAAGTATGAAAAAGGCGCGCATTGCTGCGCGCCAACCCCTAAGGGGTCAAACGGAAACCTACGAGCCATCCTCGCGACCCGGAAATCGGAGACGCGATGATACCGCTTCGTGAAGCCGAACTGGAAGCGGAGCTTGAGGTCGACGACGAGTGTGCCTCCACGTGCTTGAAGCAGATGATCGCACAGGTTACCGCCGCTGCGGTGACCACTGCGGCGCCCACTCCCCAAGCCACAGGGTGACATGAGAACGTACTGCCCCGACACCCCGTGTTCGTCGCCGGCTTCGGAGTTGTATCCAGGGCGGCGGGAACTTCGATGTACTTCGGGACCGTGTCGGTCTTCGTGATGCGAACCGTATCCGTTTTCGGAGGCGGAACATACCGAGGCGCCGGGGAGTCCTTACGTATGGGGACTCCGCCCGCCGAACCGACGCGCTCCATGTCCGGAGCCACGCCAGTCTGGAAGTCGAAGTTGTGCTTGTCCTCGACGCGGATGAACTTTCGATACCCGCCGCGGATCGCGACTGTGAACCAGCCGCTCTTCGTGTAGGTATTCGAGTCCACCGCCCACACCTGGAACCCCTTGGGCTCCACGATCCTACGACTACTGAGACTCTGGGTCGCATAGTAGCAGGCTCGGTCCATGGGACACGGAGCGGGCTGCTGCGCTCGGGCCGAGGCCCAAGGCAGGCTGAGAAGGGCCAGATGGCCCAGGACGCGGGAAATTTGCATACGTGCTCCTAGGTGAGACGTGATGGGTAGAACGGGATCTCTGCGTACTGTATCACGCCAGAGAGGTATTGTAAAGAGCCCTGTATAACTAGACGTTCCTCCCCTTCTCCCCTTACGAAAGGTGGCACAAAGCCTCAAGGTCCGCCGAATCCTCGGGGGTCAGAGCTCCGTTCTCACTCTGGTTCAGGTAGTACATGATCGAATCTGGGTTTGAATTGTGGTCAAGGCCCAGTGCGTGTCCGAGTTCGTGTGCGAGGACGCGCACAAGCTCAGCCCGGCTTGTGAATTCATAGATATTGATCCGCTGACCGGCTTCATCGTAGATATATTCCCCTTCGTTGAACTCTTTGCCTGCAGATTCGTTTATGGTGCTCACTTTCTGATTTGCTTGGTCCACAAGCGAGTTATATTTTCTGATCAGCATGTTGATCTCAGAGGCCAGAGCGTTGATCTCTTGGCGCCTTGGCTCCAGCCCTCGCTTCCCCTTCGCCAGGTCCCTTTGATAGGCGTCGTAGAGTGGTTGATACGTTGCTTCGAGCGCTTCGTACTCGGAGTGGATCTCTGCAGCGGTTTGCTTGGTAGAATTAAGAGATTAGAAGAGGGTGCTGTTTTTGTCCGTCGTCGCCTGTCGTTCGTCGTAGACGAGGTTCACGAGCATTTTTCCCTTCGGATCTTCTTTAAACAATTCTTTGCCGAGAGCTTTCTCCCACACCGCTTCTGCTTCCTCTATTGCCAAGGAAAATTCTTTTTGATCAATATTAAAACGAGCATCCACCGATCCTATAGAGTATGTGATCGGCCTCCTGCAAGGAGTGATCTCGTATAAATATATGTGGCTTCCGACCGCCACTATCACCAGCGCCACAAGGTACTTTTTCATGCGAGTGCGCGATACAGGATTCGAACCTGTGACCCTCTCAACGTCAATGAGATGCTCTACCAACTGAGCTAACCGCGCAT
>JAZKAE010000022.1:0-7239 GCA_040389345.1 Patescibacteria group bacterium | reverse complement strand
GGCCTGTGGATACAAAAATCCCACCTCTTGTGGGGCGGGATTTTATTGTCTTTTTGTGTTATCTCTCCGAAGTAGAAGTACTTGTGGTCGTTGAGCTCTGGTATGAATCAGATGAACCCGTCATATTCGCGCTACCTTCGGCCGTATAGCTTCCCTTAAAGACCTCATGGACTCTGGCTGCGATGGCTGCCGCTTGTCTGACGCTGAGAGGCCCTTCGCCGTTTGCTTTTATCATGCTCCCGATAGCGGCTTTGATCGAAGCTTCAATATCAGCATTGGAATCTTCCATGACGAGGAATCGGTACCATGGGTGCGAAACCGTCACTTCGCCGTTTGCATTCACATGAGCCGTGGTGGTAAGGGTGACAGGGATAAAGGCAAGAAGCTTGCCTCGAGAAGCATAGGCGACCTCGACATCGTCGTTGGTAAAGGTCATCGCTTGGAGGTCAGAATCATCGTGAAGCGAATTGGAGATAAATGATCGGAGATCCTCTTGAGTAGAAACGCGGTCAAAGGTCATGGGCGTGCCTGAGGAGATCGTGCTGCCGGAGGCATCTCCGTTTTCATCTTCCATCTCGTAGCGGTCAGTGTGGATAGGCTCGTTGCCTGCGACATTCAATTTGGCCGACGTGTCAGAGGTCAGTTCAAACTGACCCTCATGCGATACAGATGAGTCAGATGAGCCGGAGACACTGCCGGAGCTCTCAGACGATCCTTTTCCTGATGTGTTAGTGCTTGCTTGTGCATCGATCGAGGTGTCTACTCGGACTGGCCACTCAGTCACCTGAACAGCACTCTTGTCGAGCGTGGCTGCACCTGCGCTCGCCAAGGGAAATACGACCAAGGTCGCATACATAGCGGCAGATATATATGTGTGTAATTTTTTCATAAGTTGGAAGAATTAGAATGTAAGGCTAAAGACCCCTACCATATCCAGTAGACGCGGAGGTTTCTCCTCTCTTTCATCCCGCTTTATCTGATGCCTGAATCGCACAAGATATTGGCTACTGCGTTTTCATCCGTATCTACATGCACGGTCTTCGTCTCGCACTTGGGATAGACACCCTCAACAAGAGGAGTCACGTCATAATCCAAACCGCCAGACACCCAGACATTGTATTCGCCTTGCGCATCGGTTTTCACTTGGGCCACTTTTGCTCCTTGTGAATGTTTGATGAGCACTGTGGTTGGGTAGGCCTTTGGAGCACATGCAGGATCCGCGGGCACTCTTTCGACTGGGCAAGTAGGAGAAAGGGTGACGTGGCCGCTAATGCGCCCATTCTTGTTCGGCTCGACCACCAAGTTCTTGTCACTGGATGTAGAGGTCGAATTCAAGCCACTGGTGATATTTGAAAGGCTATCGCGGACAAGCGGGCTCTTCCATACAATAATAAGGAGTACGAGAACAATTATTCCAAGAAGGGTTTTCAGAGCTGTGTTCATATAGATATAGACGAGACAGGATTAGGGGTTACCTTAGTAGTATAACAAACCCCGACCAAAGTCGGGGTGAGCTTATTTCCTTACTGCTTTCTTTGTAGGGACTTTCTTAGCGATCTTTTGTATCAGCACTTTTTTGACTACTGGCTTTGCCACTGCATAATTTGCTGCGGCCTTATATACCCTGATCGGCGTTCCTGCTTGAGTGTAATAGATCACATACGATCCTTGTACTGTACTTGGCATGGTCACGCCTGGAGAAGCAAGAGTGGTAACAGCAGGAGCTCTTACTTCTGCCTGTACCGTTTGAGGAACAGGGAGTGGCTGTGGGTTCGGATTCTCTGGCTGATAAACAGAGAAGCTTTGGCCATCTGGACCAAGAGAGGTTGCTCTGGCGAGGAATTGGGTTCCTTCGACCATGGTCAAGGGGCCAGCCGCGGCATCTCGAGCTGAGATAAGCATCCCATCCTGAACTACTGTGCTGCTCGTAAAGTTCACACGTCCGAAATTCGTAAGGGTCAAGAAATGATCCACATCTTTTGGACGTTCTTCTATCCATTCTGCTGAGGAAAGGCTCGAAGCGTATGACAGCTCTGTCATGTAGTTTTCTCCAGTCGTATTGTTCTTGAGCTGAAGTCTCCAGAGATTTGTACCGATGAGATTGATGGAGGTGCTCACCGAATCCCCAGCATGAACCACCATGGGGATGGTGACAGGATTAGCTGGCAGGACTTCATACCACGCGACATAGCGAGAATAATTCTGATCCGAGATCGCTTCGGTGCCGATCTGGATAAGGTCGGTTGAATTGATGCCTCCGATCCCTATCCACTCTGCGCTTACGAGGTGGCTGTTCGAGGCGGGGACGGCAGGCACAGTCCACGATCCATTCACGGCGGTGTATCTACTATCAGTAGCCACATACCCTGCCCAGTTTGCAGACTGTCCACCTGCAAAGGCAGAAGCATGCATGGGACTATAGGCCGAGAATCCGAGCGTGGTCAGGAAGAGAGAAAGAAGTAATTTTTTAAGTGCGTTCATGTGTATATTGTTCAGTGTCTAAAAAACAAAAGCCATTTTTGGCTTACATAGTAGATACGTATGAACCCCCTTGTTTGGTGCACTAATTATTAATCCTTCTCAAGATATAAAAACCATTTTTTATTGACTGCATCGATCGGATCGATACCCTCAGCCTCAGCGAATAGAAGAAGGTATGCAAACACATCTGCTATTTCTTTTGAGAAGGCATCTTTGATCTCATCCTTAGTTTTTTCTTTTTGACGACCGCGATCTGTAAGCATCAAGTATGTCTGAAGGCATTCACCCCACTCTTCAGTGATCTTAAACGGAAGATAATCTCTGTCCATCTTCACATCCGGATATTCTTCTTTGTATTTCTGCATCACTTGCTTCGCCTTGTCAGTGACCTCTCGGATAGAACTTTGATTCATATATAAATTAGTACTTTCGTATCACTCCTTTCACTATTGCGGCAATCTTAAAATCATATTTTGGATACATGGGCTTGAAGCGGGGGTTTGCAGCTTCGAGGTACACCTTGCCTCCGCGCTTTCTAAAATATTTCATGGTCCATCCACCATCGATCTCGGCGATCACGATGTCCCCATCCTTGGCGTCGCCTTTTCTCTCGGCTATGACGAGGTCGCCCTCTTTGATCCCTTCACCGATCATCGAATCCCCTTTCACTTCGAGTATATATGTAGACTCTTTGTGCTCGATCAGATAATCATCGAGAGACAGCGTATCTGTATCTTCTTCTGCAGCCGTAGGAAATCCCGCTTCGACAAGTCCAAGGAGGGGCACCTCATCAAAGGCTCTTGCAGGAGTCAGCCTCCCCTGTGCATCTTTTTTGACCACGCCTTCTTCGACGAGCTTGTTGATCAGCTTGAAAACAGCATTTTTGGATTTGAATCCCACCAAGCTCATGATCTCTTGGTAGCCGGGCATGCGCTTGTGCTTTTTATAGAACCCGGTGATCTTGTGTATTTTGTCGCTGTGATCTTGCATGGTTTAGAGGAAAAGTGTCGGCACGAACGAGAGTTTGTGGAAGAATCCGCCTCTGGATGCTTTCTTCATCTGGCTGATCCGGGCAAGGAGATACTTGTGCGCCGTAGCTTCTTTCATATATGACTGCCCTTTCATGATCTTTTGATCGATCGTGTTGTTCAAGACCTCAAGCTCTCTTCGAAGCATCTTTTCTATATTGTGTTTGCTCATAGTGTTACTCATTAGCTGACTAGAATCAGTATAGTGAACTCGGGTTCACCAGTCTATGTGGATAACATATTCGGACACACAATCAACGGGTTTGGAACGGAGCAGTCACCGGAGCCACAGCCCTTTTCTCCGTGACGAACATATTGAGCGCCGCGGCTATGATGAGGATAAACATGACAGCAAGGATCGAGTAGAGAGCTTTCTTCATCAGCTCATTATAATAAACGTCATATAAACCACAACACAGACCCAGCTATATACGGTGTAAGAACTCGACCAAGGACACGTCTCCTGGATTTAAGAACAAGGCCTTAAACACCCAATAAAAATGTAAGACGCCTTGTTTGGATTAACACCTCATAACTCATCATTATAATGAAGAAATTCTTAATCATCCCCGTGATCGCCGCCCTCTTCGCTTTCTCCACTGGAGCAAGCGCACAGGTCGCTGGTCCTAGCCTTCTTGTTCAGCTTCAGTCAGCAGGCGTTTCCTCAGCAATCAACTCCGGAGCACAGAACGTGACCTTGGCAAACGTACGATTGGATGCGACTGCATCAACGGATGACATCCGACTTGCAAGCCTTCCTATTGTCCTCACTGTAGGAAATGGAGGAAACGCAAGCGCACTCCAAAGCTGCCGCGCAGTGAACTCAACTGCTCCAAGCACGAACCTCAACAGCGGTACAAACGCGATCGCGAACTTCTCATCAGGTTCAAACTCGATCGTGTTCGACAACCCAATGGTCATCGCTAGAGGTACTGCAGTAAACATCCTTGTTAACTGCAACATCGGAACACTTCCTGGTGGCGGTACCTACCAGTTCAGCATTAACACTGCAAACGTCCCAGCTACCGCAGTCTCGACCGGACTCCCAGCAGTAGTCGGTGTTGGCGGAGTAGCAGTCACCCCTACCCCAGTCCCAGTTCCAGTTCCAGGTATTCCTAACACTGGATTTGGAGGTGCAGCGCCTATGAACATCGCGCTCCTCATCGGTTCGATCGGAGTCGCAGCTCTCGGCCTCACATACACTCGACGATTCGCAAGATAATACAAGCTCGCGCTTGTTATCAAACGCCCGGGGCTCGCATGAGCCTCGTGGTTTGGTAAAAAATTCATGAAGAACATCACACGAACTCTCAGCATAGGTATCATCCTCATCGCGATCATTGTCTTCGGCCACACGCTCGTCGGCTCGGTCTTCTATACATCCAATGAGGATTCGACCACCGTTTCTTTTGCACCAACAGCTGTCGAAGCTCGCACAGCTGTAGCTACACATGAGGTGACCACTATTGCAGACACCAGATCATCTTCCGTACCTGTTTCGCAGCCTAAAGCTCCAGATCCAATGCCCGCAGCCCACTCGGTGCTTCCTACTCGCCTCGTGATCCCAACGCTTGGTATAAACGCAAACGTCCAACATGTAGGAATCAATGCAAAGGGCAACATGGCCACGCCGAACAACTTTACTGATGTCTCGTGGTACAAGCCAGGAACAACGCCTGGAGACATCGGGAGCGCGGTCATGGCTGGACATGTAGACAACGGCCTCGCCCTTTCTGGAGTGTTCAAACATCTCGAAGATATCCAACCTGGTGCGGATGTGTACGTCACTCGAGGAGACGGCAAGAAACTTCATTTTAAAGTTGATAGGACGGTTTTGTATCCGTATCAAGATGTCCCTACTGCCGGAGTGTTCACTTCAACTGACGGCAAGGCGCATTTGAACCTGGTGACCTGCACCGGAGATTGGGTGCCAGGACAAAAAACATACGACCAACGATTAGTGGTCTACACCACACTGGTAGATTAGATCACTCTGTGTGCGAGCCCCATGCGAACTGCTTCTTCGGCAGTGAGGATCGTATTCTTGGCCATGAGATCAAGGATCTTTTCTGGAGAGAATTTCCCATCCGTTGCATCGGCGACGAGGCAAGCATACTGGTAATCCTTCAATTTATTTTCCTTTAGCATGTCTTCGATGTCATATGTGGAAAATCGTTTGCCTTCTTCGAACGTTCGCCCGCCGAGGTGCAAGAGAATGTGAGTGTTCTTGGTGAGAAACCGCTTGGAACCCGAGAGAAAGACAACAACGCCCGAGGAATCCACGTCTCCGGTCCCCACAGTGGTCAAATGCGGCTTCATGATCGACGTGACTGAATCATAGAACCCCATGCCGATACCCGTCGACCCTCCGTATGAAGAGATCACAAGCTGGATCTCGCCTTTCGGATCGTCTCTAAGGAATGAGCGGATCTCTGATGTAGCTTTCTCCATGTTCGAATAGTTCACGCCACCAAACCATTCCACAGTACGATCATACCGCGGGGCAAAACTGATCTTCTTTTCGACTTTTAAATGCTGGTGTGGAAGCGTGGTGGTGTTCATATCGTGGGCTAAATTTTAATACCCGTAATTATAGAAATACACAACACCACATGCAAGCTCATCAGTAAAGATACACCAAAGGCCCCGCCGATACGGGGCCCTTGGATCTCTTTGTTCACCTTTCAAAAGTACTATCTTCGGCTGTCTTCTCCCATCGAATCATTCATATCGCCTGAATTCGATGAGTTCTGGCTGCGCTGCTGACCACCCTTTTGGCCTGCTCGGCGAGCCTCCTCAGAATCCCACTCATGAGCAGTTCCTCGTTCATGGGCTACTCGTCCGCCTTCAGAGGCGATCTCGCGCTGTCGGTCGCTGTCCATGCTTGCAAAGCCTCGATTGCTTGAATTGCCTTGGTTTCCTCCTCTGTTGTTCTTATCATTTCCCCCATTGTTGTTTCCTCCGTTGTTGTTAGCCATTGTAGTGAAATTAATTCTTCTAATGATGAGCGATACAATGTGTATTGCTCAGTTGGTTTATAATCTCGACCTATATTTACTGACGACCTATTTCAAAATTCATTACAACGTTATTTTTATTCATATTTTAGATATTTTTTGCTCTGCTATATACGAAACAATGCACCAGTTTGGTGCATTGTTGTGCTCGCTGTCTGCTACTTACTGTCTATTGTTTTTTCTCCGCTTGCATGAGTCCGAATCTGTTGCCTTCAGAATCTTTGCATCCTGCAAATGATCCAACGCTTGGCATCTCTGATCGCTCTCGAGTGATCTCTCCTCCGTTCGTACGGACCGCTTCGATCGCCTTGTCGATGTCTTCGACCTCGATCGTACAGTCATAGGTGTAGAGCTTGTCAGATCCCTCAGCTCGAGCATACAATCCGCCGTTGATGCCTGGGACACTCTCGCCGGTGTCGAGCATCCAATAATCCATCCCGCCTTCTTCTTTCTTCATCACCTGCTCGATCTTCCAGCCGAGAACGGTCTCATAGAATTTCTTGGCCCGCTCGACGTTGTCTGCTTGAATCTCAAAGTGTACTGGTCTGTTCGCCATAATGGTAAATATTAATTATTGATCTTCAAGTATAACAGACGGATTCGATGGTAATTCATGGCCATTTTTGATACCTTAAACCCATTGGGGAGTCGTCTAACGGTAGGACAGAGGCCTTTGAAGCCTTTAATTGGGGTTCGATTCCCTGCTCCCCAGC
>JAZKAE010000021.1:0-2303 GCA_040389345.1 Patescibacteria group bacterium | reverse complement strand
GCCGATGCGTTTGAGATGGCCAAAACTATTTATGAGCATCCAACAGTGATCATTGCTCACACGATTCCTGGTAAGGGAGTGAAGGAGTTCGAACGCGACTATCGCTGGCACGGCAAACCGCCAAACAAGGATGAGGCAGATATGGCATTGAAGGAACTTCGAACTCTCGGGGGACAAATAAAGTCTGAACACGAATAATATGCTTAATCCAGACCTCAAACTGAATAAAAAGATGTTCGACAAGGATGTCGAACAGGTGCCGATCCGGAAGGGGTTCGGTGAGGGGCTCCTGGCTGCTGGCGAAGCGGATCCTCAAGTGGTCGGATTGTGTGCAGACCTCACCGAATCCACCCAGATGGATAAGTTTAAAGAGAAGTTCCCAAATCGATTTATAGAGATCGGTGTGGCTGAACAAAACCTTGCATCTGTCGCATCAGGCATGGCATCCATGGGTAAGGTGCCTTTCATCACCTCCTATGCGATGTTTTCTCCGGGCAGGAACTGGGAACAGATCCGAACGACCATTTGCTACAACGATCGTCCGGTCAAGATCGCCGGTTCGCATGCAGGCATCTCTGTCGGCCCAGATGGAGGTACGCATCAGGCGGTTGAAGACATCGCAATCACTCGTGTGATCCCAAAGATGGTTGTGATCTCCCCATGCGATTCGATCGAGGCCAAGAAAGCAACCCTAGCAGCTGCGAAAACCAATACTCCCGTATATCTGCGCCTTGCTCGAGAGAAAACTCCAGTCATAACCACTATGGATACGCCGTTTGAAATTGGAAAAGCACAGATAGTGTGGAAATCCAAAAAACCCAAAGTAGGTATCATCGCGACCGGAGCATTGCTCCATAAAGCCCTGCTTGCAGCCGAGACCTTAGAAAAGGATGGGGTCGAAGTAGATGTGATGAACCTCTCTACTATTAAACCACTTGATACTGAAGCGATCATTGCCCTGGCAAAGAAAACAGGGAAGATCGTTACGGTCGAGGAGCACCAGATCCGAGGGGGGATGGGGAGTGCGGTTTCAGAATGCCTTTCAGAGAATTTCCCCGTACCTATGCGATTTGTTGGAGTGAACGATCAATTTGGCCAGTCTGGCACTCCAGATGAGCTCATTGAGCACTATGGGATGGGGGAGAAGGGGGTGATCGCCGCTGTAAAGTCTCTTTTGAAATAGAAAAATAGAAAGTTATCCACAGTACAAGGCGGGGCCTTGTACTAACCATATGGGGATAAAAAGATGGGTTTACTCATCTATAAAGGGTATTATTAGAACAGCTTTATACATTAACCAAAGCCGATGAAAAAACTATTAGCCGGGGCACTTATTTTTATTACTGTTTTCTTCTCTTCAGGTTCAGCAGTTTCTGCTGCAACTATTGATGAGCTTCAGGCTCAACTCAATGCTCTTTTGCTCCAGATCTCGCAACTTCAAGGACAAGGATCAGCTTCTCCAGCCACCCCAGCTCTTGCCAATGCATCTGCAAATGCCTCTTTCAATCGAAATCTTAATTTTGGATTGAAGAATGATCCTGATGTAATGCGTCTCCAGGCTCTCCTCGGCGTTGATCAGACTGGAAACTTCGGCCCCTTGACCCAGGCGGCAGTGCGAACCTTCCAAGCATCAAACGGTATAGACTCTACAGGTTTTGTGGGGCCTCAAACCCGAGAAGCACTTGGGCTTCGATTGGTTGAGCCTGAGGTTGTAGATTATCGACCCTCTGCTCCAGCAAACCCCAGTTCAACTCCAAGCAACGTTTCTATAAGCGGGGTCACTGTCACAAAATCATTCGGACCTCTTCCATGTCAGGCTACGGCGCCTACTGCTGGTATTTCCTTGAAGCCCGGAGCGCCTTTCTGCATGTACATCTGGGCACATAATACGAACGACTCGGAGAGATTGGTTAAAATAGACATGCCAGCGAATGACCCAAAGCTCAACTTTAGTGATGCTACCCGACAGTTCATCCTCCAGCCAGGAAGATTCGGATACATGAATGTCATCAGCTCGGTTAAGTCTTCTGCTACTCCTGGCACCTATTCTTCGCCCACGTCTGTTTCTGTTGTGGGAGTGAGCGGATCAGGATATTTCCCAAGTGGAAGTGGAACCGTGTATGCAAATATAGGAATTGTTGATACATCTGCAATAACTCCCACAGCTACGGACAATACAAGCACTCCAAAGGTTGAGCTTTATGTGAATGGAGTGCGCAGCAGCACCACTATCTCAAACGGTGGTTATGTGATCTTGTCTTGGAAATACTACAATATGTCTTCAGGATGTACGGTAGGCGTAA
>JAZKAE010000020.1:0-11944 GCA_040389345.1 Patescibacteria group bacterium | reverse complement strand
TCTGGACTGATGAAAAATCCGGTTGATTCGACCACCACATCGATGTTCATGGCTTTCCAAGGGAGATTGACCGGATCCTTTTCCTGGACGAACTTCACTTCTTTTCCATTTACAACAAGAGCTGTCTTGTCTGCATTTGAGGAAACCTTGAGCCCGCTCTGGCCATAGGCAGAGTCAAACTTCATGAGGTAGGCGATGTTCTCTATATCTCCAAGGTCATTGATAGCGACAACTTCAAGTTCTGGATGTTCGCTTGCGATCTTATAAAATGCTCGGCCGATGCGCCCAGCGCCGTTTATGGCGACTCTGATTGTGTTAGACATAAAGATATTTTAGCACAGCCTATTCTCCAACTCCTGCAGGAATCTCAGGAGCATCGACTTTCACTTCTGGTTTTGGGTCAGTGGCTCGGCGATTGTGCTCGATCGCCCCTGAATGTCCATCCACTTCGTATGAAGTATTTTGCGCTTCAAAGAAGTTCACAAGCTCAAACACATCGGTCGCCGTCGACATCCACTTTGCAGGGTTGGTCGCATTATAATGTTTTGGAAGTCCCAGTTCTTCAAGCCTCCTGTCAGCTACATACTGGACATACTGGTTCACATAATCAGCATTAAGCCCTAGTATCCCTTGTGGGAACAGGTCGTTGTTGTACGCATTCTCAAGATCAACCCCTTCGATAATGATAGAGCGGATCTCGGCGGCGAATTCTTCGGTCAAGAGCTCCTGATTTTCTTCAAGAATAGTATGAACAAGATTGATGCCGAATTTGAGATGAAGCGATTCGTCCCGAATCACCCAGTTGATCATCGAACCGAAGTTCCTCAGCTGGTTTCTCTGTCTAAATGAAAGCGCCACCATGAAGCCTGAGTAGAACCAGATGCCTTCCATCACGATGTTCGTAGCTACGAGATTCCTGACGAAATCCTTTTTTCCCTCAGGAGTCGAGATGTCGAGCGAATCCTCGGTCATTCGCTTCATATATCTGTTGATATAGGCCTCCTTGGCGGTCATTGAAGGCACAGAGAGGTGGAGATCGAATATCTTCTCTTTGTCGAAGGGAAAGGTCTGGAGCACATATTCGAATGCTATGCAGTGATTCGCCTCTTCCCACATTTGCTTCGCAAGATAGAGGTGAGCTTCAGGAGCCTTGAGATATGGATAGATACCAAGTGCGATCGAACGATTCACAATGAGCTCTGCCGGATTAAAGAAAGCCATCAAGAATTTCACCGCATGCTTTTCATCTTCGGTCATTTTTTCCCAATCATCCAGGTCCTCTTTCAGAGCGATCTCGTGAGGAAACCAGGTGTTACGAACGGCTTGGTTATAGAGATCGTATGCCCATTGATACCTGATGGGATGGAGATTCATGTCGTCCGGAGTGGCTTTGCCTATGAGCATAATGTAAGTAGGTAGTAGGTAGTAAACGACAGACAGCTATTGGCACCCGTCGCAAATGTTTGCATCAGCGGGATTTTCTGGCATATGGATCGTATAGGACTTTTGAGCAGGTCTTGATTCCATCTTCACTGCATTTTCAGATACGCGGCTCTCTTCGTGTGCCATAACAGGTTCTGGGATCTGTACTCGCATAGCCATGCCAGATTCGACGTGAACAGGAATGGGGGTGACTTCTGGAGAAGCCTCAGGAGCTGCAGCCACTGATGCCAAGCCCTTGATAGCTCCGAACCCTTTGCGCCCTCCTGCTTCGGCCTTGTTCACCCGGACCGTCGACTGCTCGGCGGTATGACGAGGCTTCATGTGGAGATAGTAGGTTGACTTCAATCCTTTCTCCCATGCCACTTCGTAGATCTTCATGGTCTCATCGATGTCGCGGGTTTCAAGATACATGTTTCGAGAGAGCGCTTGGTCGACCCACTTTTGAGCGCGCGCAGCCACTTCGATATATGCATATGGAGAGTTGGTGAATGAGGTCTTGTATACAGCTCGAATGTGTTCGGGAATGATATCGATCTCGGAAATATCTCCTTGTCGTTCGATGATAAGCTCTTTAACCTTGTCCCACAGTGAAAGATTCTTCAGGTCGCGGACAAGGTTGTGATTAATATCAAGATACTTGCCGGAGATCTTATTGCGAGAGAAGACTTGAGAGAAACGTGCGTCTATTCCAGGAACAGTTCCGACGACGAGGCCGATGTTTGCGTTTGGAGCGACAGCCATCAATGTTGAATTTCTCATCCCTTTCTTCACCTTCTCGCGCAAGATATTCCAATCCAACCCTCGGTGATGGCTTTCCTTGTCGACAGTGAGCTTCACTCCGCGCCTTTCTTCCAGGATCGCGAGCGTATCGATCGGCACCATGCCTTTTGACCAGCGCGATCCTTCAAAGTTCTTGTAGCTTCCCCGCTCTTCTGCGAGGTGGGCAGACTCATCAATCGCCATATAAGAGACGAATTCAAATATGCGATCAGCAAAATCGTAGGCTGGCTCAGAATCATACGCGAGACCGAGTCGCTCGAACACATCCGCAAGTCCCATCACGCCGAGCCCTACAGCGCGATTATTTTTGTCGCTCTTTTCTGCTTCAGGCACTGGAAGCTTGTTAATATCGATCAGGTTGTCGAGCTGACGTACTGCCAAGCGAACCGTCTCCTCAAGCTTTTGCCAATTGACCTGTTTTTCGGACACATGGACAGCCAAGTTGAGTGATGCCAAGTTACAAACTGCGATCTCGTCTCGAGACTGAGGGAGGCAGATCTCTGTGCAGAGGTTCGTCATATGGATAGTGCCCGTGTTGTTGTTCAGCGCGCGCAGGTTCATCGGATCCTTCCAAGTGATCCATGGATGAGAAGTGGTCTGAAGGGCCACAAGCATTTTCCTCCACAACTCTTTGGCTGGCATCTTTTTGAAGGCACGCATCTCTCCGGCCTCAGCCTTGTCTACATATTCTTGATACTTTTTTGAGAAGACCTTGCCATACAGCTCGTTCAGCTCTGGGGTTTCAGCAGGATCAAACAGGTACCAATCTTGGCTCGCCTTTACTCGCTTCATGAACTCATCCGATATGAACGCAGCGGTGTTGGCGGTGCGCATGCGCATATAGTCATCTCCTGCGTTGTGCTTCCAATCCAAAAATTCCGGGAAATCAAGGTGCCAGTTCTCCATGTAGAAACAGAGAGCTCCTTTCTTCTTGCCTCCTCGCTGGATGGCCCGAATGGCAGTATCGATGATCTTTGCAAACGAGGTTGAGCCAGTAGACGCTCCTCCGAAATTTGATTTAAGCGGAGACCCCGCAGCACGGAGCTTTGTTACCGATGCGCCGAGGCCACCTGAAGATTTAGACAGGAGCATCACATCTGAGACTGACTTTGCGATGTGTTCCATATCGTCGTGGATCTCAAGAAGAAAACAATTTGAGAGAGCTGAACGGACGGTGCCTGCGCCGAGGTTTGTGGATCCTCCGGCAATATATTCGTGCTTGGACATTTTCTCATAGAATCTGATGGCCCATGCGGTTGGATTTTCTTCATTATATGAAAGCCCCATAGCAACACGCATAAAGAAATACTGCGGGGTTTCGATCGGTTCTTGCTCCGTATTCTTTATGGCATAGCGGTTCATAAGCCCTGAAAGACCCGCGTATAAAAATAACTCATCGCGAGAAAGGTTCAACGCCTTCGAAAGGATCGGGAGATCAAACTTTTCCTTCATTCGGGCATCAAGTCGATTCTCTCGGATACCGGTCTCTATATAACTAGAAAATTGATCGCGGTGCATGCGGTCAAGCTCAGCAAGGTCATTGCCATAATGCCCTACTACTTTTTTGTAAACGGTCTTCAGCAGAAGCCTAGTGGCGATCTTGTCGAACTCGGGGTCGTCTTTGATATTTTGAACTGCAGCGTTGATGGTCGCCTCGTCCATCTCTTCAGTGGAGATCCCGTCGTAGACAGTCAGGCGGGTATCAGTCGCTACCTGCATCACCTTGGAGATTGGATCAGTCAGACCGTACGCCGCTCGCTCGATCGATTTGTTTATCTTGTCGGCATTGAAATCTTCCTGGGTTCCGTCTCTTCGGGTGATGTATGGACTCATAATTTTTGTACTTAATTTCTCTAGATTGTACGCAAAATCAGAGAGCAAAAACTGGGGATAACCTCATATTTTTTTCCTAAAAAATAAAAACCCCACGCTGTAAAGGCGAGAGGTAAACCAGGGCTCACTCACGTGTTTTTGGAGCCTGTTTTTTTGAGAATGTGTTAGTTGACAGAGAAAGGATCCCCTATCTTTATGTTGTGCGCCGCAGCATAGCCAGCGGGAAGCTCAAGCACAAAGTCCGCTGGAGAGCCGGGATAGAATACTTTTGGATAGGTCTCGGGCTCAACAGATCCTTCAATATGAACAACCTTGTCTTTAAGTATCCAGACGATATCTATGGGGAAATTCATATCCTTCATCCAAAATCCGTATGTTGCTGGGCGTTCGAACTTGAAGAGCATGCCACCTTCATTGAGAGATTCTTTGCCTGATAGACCGACCTCTCTGAGCTGAAAGTTATCAGCTATTTGGACCGGTATCGCCACCCCTTGCAGAGCCACATATCCTGTTTTGAATACGGTCTGTACAGGTACTGGACGCTTCGCCACAACCAAAAGTAGGACTACGATAACCAGCGCAAGCACGATAAGTACTTTCTTCATGTTATTTTGCAATGAATGCCCTAGTAATAGGCCCGAGGAACCCTGATGCAGGGTCAATATGCACCCTGGCTTGGAATTCTGCAAGTGCGGCGCGAGTCAGGTTCCCAAAGAATTCAGTAGCGCCATTTTGCCTCAAAGCTTCGGCTTGAGGACCAGAATTTTGTTCGATCAGATATCTTTGGAGCTCTGCCACATCCGGTCCTTTCTGACCTTGAGTAAGATTTCGTTCAAAATTCCTTTTAACCCCACTGAGTGGTGCTGTCGGTTCTGATACTTTTGGTGGAGTAGTTACCTTTGGAGGTCGGACCACATACTGGGCGATAAAACCGACTGGGTAATTAGATACAGAGATATCATCTACATACATCGAGGCCGTTCCAACCACACCCTGAGTCCACACCGACCCCATGGCAACATTGACCGCATCCGTGTCACTTCCACTACCAAGCTGTGATTCGAGATTAGATGAGCATACTAAGAGCCCATTGACCCATACTAGAGCTTGGCCAGTATTTGAGGTATCTCTTTTGTAATACGTTTGGATCTCATACCATGTCCCCGCTTTAAGGTTCACTCCTGTCCTGCCCGCAGCTCTTCCATTATTGCACTCCAATTTTGTACTATCTGAGCCTCGCATTACTACAAGCTCATCATTTTCGGCAAGCATGCTTCCGATCCCAAGGCTGATCCAGCTAGCATGGCTTGAGTTATGAGTGGTCTCAAGGAACTTAAGCTGCCCAGGCCTTATAGCTGAAAGGGATTCTCCGGGGAACATTACAAACAATCTTTGATACATCCCATTGTCCACGATCGTAGGATTAGCTGGATTGGTAAGGGTTCTTGTAAGTTTTTGACCCGCGGCACCTTCAGAGAGAACAATTTGTGCGCTTGCGGCACCTGAATGCACCAGAGACTTATTTTGGGTCAGGACCACACCTCTTCCAACCAGGCCTCCTGTACCTCCATTCTCAAAATTTGATTGCAAATACGTAGTAGGAGATCCGGTCTGTGTGGGAATAAATGGTGGTGCAACCGGAGTAGGAGCTGGGACAGGAACTGGGGTAGGAACGACAGGGACGCCAGGGATTGGTGTTGGGGTTGGAGTAGGAACTGGAGTTGGGGTTGGGGTTGGAGATGGAGTAGGTGGAACATATACAGGAGGCACATATGTAGAACTTCCTGGTTTGCCACTTATGACTCCAGCAGTAAACTGATTGACCACAGAAATATTTGCCCCGATATCCATACCATCTGTAGCCCCGCCTTTGAGGGAGCCGCTCGTTATCCTATAATCTCCGCCTGAAAAGGAGGCAAAGCCTGCAGTATTCACGCTCGTTGGAAAAAGAGTATTAGTTCCCTGGATACCGCTCGCTCCGATGATAGCGTTGTTGTTAAAGCTGTAGTTAGAGAAGGCCGCTCTCAAAGACGGATCCCCGCTCGCTGTCCCGCCTGCCTTTATCCCGTAAAGTCCATTCGTCAAGATGTTATCTGAGATAATGACATTTGAAGCTGAGCCAGGATCTATGCTCAGGGTGGTATTCAAGGCTCCGCTTGTGACCACAGTGTTGTGCCTGATGATCAAGTTATTTATAGGACCCGTCCCTCGGCCGACTAAAAACAGATAGGCGTCACCCAGATACGGCGAGACGTTGATGTTTTCTATGATGTTGTTGCTGAACTCGATGTTATTCATCGGTACGGCAGGGGCGGGATAGACGTCGATAAGAGTTGCCACTGCTCCCATGTTCCTGATGATGTTGTTCCTGACGGTCACATCTCCAGTGTGATACCAAGTTCCGCTCGATGCTGTCCCTCCTTGATTAGTTGATTTTAAATTTATGGCTTTTCCTCCCTGGGCTCCGGCCCATGAGCCATCCATCACGTTGCCTTCGACAAGCACACGCTCTCCTGTCTTAAGTTCAAACAGATTTTTGACCAGCCATTGAGAGCCTACCCACGCCGTGGGCTTATAAAAATAGTTATAACGTATTTCTATGTCGCTCGGATTAACTCCCGGGATACTGGAAGTGGAACCCCCAAAAACAATGTTCTCTGTGGCCGCTTCCAGATAGTTGTTTACATATTTGTGGCCTTCGGCACTGTTCCAGCCCGCGATGGCCTGGCTATCGGCTCCGTTTTCCTTCCAGTCGTTTATATATGAATCCACCACCCCTATCATGCGGGCGTTATCTGCGATCCCTCGACGACCTCCTGCCACAGGATCTCCTGAGATTATCACTCGATCAAAGACAATATGATGTGGAAGTTGAGAAACACTGGTCTCCGGACTATTGGCATCTCCAAGCCTAATAAGAGCTGTGGCAAAAATAGAAGGATTAGGAATAAACTTGATCCCAATAAATCTGTAGTAGTTAGCCTGGTATGCAGTTTGGATAGCCACTTGAGGGGTACTGTTACCTCCTGAAATGATCGGCATATTCACGGCATCAGCTAGAGATACTCGAGTCCCCTGTGGTGGCAGCGAAGATTCTTTAGAGGATTTAATGATGATCCATTGGTTATTTGGATTGGGCTTATTAGGAAGTGTAAATGTGCCCGGAAAAGTCGCCCCCGCCTGAAGGACTATAGTGTCCCCTGGCACAGCGCTATTGATGGCAGTTTGGAGATTACCTCCAGCATTCACGGTGATGATCTTCCCCGTCTGGTTTGGCATTGAGGTATCTACTGACACTCTGGGAAGCTCTGGGGATGGGACATAAATATTGCTGACAGGTCCTGGTGTAGGAGTGGGCGTCGGGGTTGGAGATGGAGTAGGTGTTGGCGTAGGGACTGGAGATGGAGATGGAGCTGACTGATTAACCGTAAGGGTTATGGATGCTGGAACAGAGTTATTACCAGAAAGGTCTACTGCTACTACAGAAAAGGTATGTGGCCCTGTCGCGAAAATAGTAGTGTCGATATTTTTAGCATAGGGAGCAAGATTATCTCTGTCGGCATAATTTGCCCCATCGACTTGAAACCACACCCCTGAAACACCGACATTGTCCGATGCGGTCGCGCTTATGGTGATGGTACCAGACACAGTACCTCCTGAGGATGGTGAGGTGATGGCCACAGTCGGAGCTTGCGTATCCGACGCCACCTGAGCCAAGTTATTACCTCGCAAAAGCGTAGCGAGTTTCCCCGATCTATAGAGAGAGAGCCCTAAAGCCACTACAACGATCAAGGCAAAGATTCCGCCAATAGTGCTTTTTTTCATTGAATGGGGTTATGAATATAAATACTTATTACCTTTTAGTATATACCCCCTCCCCATAATAAAAAACCCAGGTTGAGCCCGGGTGTTTTTATTATTTAGTGACAAAAGCACGGGTGATCGGGCCAAAGAAGCCTACTGCCGGACTGATACCGTTCTTAGCTTGGAACTCTGCGAGGGCAGCCCGGGTCAAATTGCCGAAGTAGTCTGTAGTACCGTTCTGTCTCAAAGCTTCGGCGCGTAGACCAGAAGCTTGATTTATCAAGTACTGCTGCAACACTCTAACGTCCGGTCCTCTCTCTCCTACTTTTAGATTGCGCACGAGAGTTTTTTTCTCTTCCCCCACCTTTATAGGAACTGGAGATGGAGTGATGGGTCGAGGAAGTTCTCGAGGGTTCTCAGGAATTGGGGTTGGAGTTGGTAAAGGATTAGGAGTGGGTGTGGGAGTCGGAATTGGGTTTGGCACTGGGATCGGAGTAGGTACTGGTGTAGGGACGGGCGTAGGAACTGGAGTGGGAACAGGAGGAACATATACAGGAGGAGTATTAAACGAAGGGTTGCCCGGCTTGCCTCCAATAACTCCGACGGTGGCTGCATACAAAACCGGCCAATTTACTCCAATATCAGTGCCGTCTGTAGCCTTACCTTTATAAGGGCTATTCGCAGACAATGAATAATCTCCGTTATATCCCCCATTGTTATTTACAAAACCAACAGCTGTGTAGTTTGGTTGTGTAAAGTTGCCTATAGGACTGATATTACCTCCTACCACAATGTTTTTTGTAATAACCGATCCAGGCAAAGCAGACAATCCTACAGCCCCATATTCTCCAATATTTGAAATATTATCAGTCATCACAAACCGATTATTGGCAAAACCAGATGGGTCAGAGGTAAGGAAGTTCGCATTCCTGCCAGACTCAAAAATTGTGTTGTGCCTAAGAGTTAAGTCATCAGAAGCAAGAAGAACCTGAATAATTCCATTACAACAACTTGAAGAAGGCCAGGAACCGCGCCACTTATCCGGACTTATATCTAAGAAAAGATTGTTTTCAATTAAGAATTTTGAACCTCCTTGAGAACCAGTACAGATCATACATACATTCACTGCAAGTGGTGAACCTTTGATGATATTATTTGTAACAGTGACATTTGAGGTATAGATATTTGGAGCTGTTCCGCCCTGGTTCACTGCTTTAATTAAAAAGGCGTAGCCATTCTGACCATCAGACCAGTTATTCTCCATCACATTACCGTTAACCAAGATGCGATCACCTTCTTTTAGTTCAAAAATATTTTTAATAAGCCATGGAATGCCCGCATAATCCCCATTTGGGCTGCTCGGATTCCAACTTAGAGGTTTAAAAAAGTAATTATTGGTTATTTCGATATCCTTGGTCACCATGCCATAGATATATGGGTCCGCTCCGCCGAAAATAACTGTTTCAGCTGCTCCTGATAGAAAGTTGTTAGTAATTTTTAATGGTCCTGGACCGTTGTATCCATTAATCGCTTGTGCATCCTGACCAATACCGTGAAATTCTGAGAGATAAGAATCAATTACAGCTTGGTGGGCACCATTCATGCCGACTCCATATTTAATGTGAGTGTATGGTTGACCGTGTATATATGATCGATCGAAAATAATATGATGAGGAAGCGTATTGATAGTGGCAGCAGGATCCGCTCCTAAGTTGATAAGCCCCCCATTAAATCCTCCTCGTCCTCCGCCGGGCAACAATGGCCCACAGCATGCGCTTGGAAGTCCGTCGTCCGTAATCTCTACTCCAATGAAGCGATAATAGGATGAAGAAGGATTCGCAAAGATAGCTCGGCCGGATCCAGAAGCCACAATTTTCGGCATATTTGGAGCATCGGAAGGCGATACACGAGTTCCTTGAGGAGGAAGAGACGACTCTTTGGATGATTTAATGATGATCCATTTATTGGATGGATTGTTTTTTGGGAAAAGAATAAAGTTCCCCACAAACGAAGAACCTGCTTGAAGAACGATAGTGTCGCCAGGCTGGGCACTGTTAAGGGCGCTTTGTAAATTCCCGCCAGCATTTACGGTGATGGTCTGACCACTCTGGCTTGGCATTGAAACATTTACATATGCCTGCGGAAGGTCGGGCAATCGAACAGGAACATTGGCTACAGGAGAGGGCGTCGGAGTAGGTGTTGGCACAGGTGTAGGAACAGGAGTTGGCGTGGGTGTGGGAGTAGGTGTTGGGGCTGGAGAAGAAGCGCTGTTGTTTATGGTGACAGTAATAGTCGCAGGAGAAGAGTAGTTCCCAGAAAGATCCACCGCCACCGCTCCCAAAGTATGAACACCGGTAGGATAAACAGTGGTATCTATGGATTTTGCATATGGGGCCAGATTATCTCTGTCCCTGTAGTGAACTCCATCAACCTCAAACCACACTCCAGCCACTCCCACATTATCCGAAGCCGAAGCGGTGATGGTGACCGTGCCCGAAACAGTGCCTGTAGCTGAGGAAGTTATAGAGACAGTCGGAGGCTGAGTATCAGAAGCAACTTGAGCAAGATTATTGCCGTTTAAAAGCTGTGAGAAAAATTTATTAAAAATTCCGCCAAGTGCGAAGATTCTAGGTTCACGAACCAGTAGCAGTGCAGAAACGAGGATAACGCAAACCGCTATCCCAATGACGGTAGTTTTTTTCATTAAAGGCTTGTCTGCAAATCAAAACGTTCTACATAAAAGTATATACCTATTTCACTACAAAACAAAAGACCCTTACCTGTGGGTAAGAGTCTTTTGTGAGTAATTCGCCTTACGGCGTATTACATAGGGCGTCGCATGTCGCCTCGAGGAGCACGAGGCTCAAGAGGACGAGCAATGTTGACGGTAAGCTTTCGACCTTCGAAATCCATACCGTTCCACATGTTGATAGCTGCATCAGCTTCCGCTTCTGAAGCCATTTCAACGAATCCGAATCCCTTGGATCGTCCAGTCATTCGATCGATAATGATCGAAGCTGAGGTGACGTTTCCTGCCTTCCCGAATGCATCGCGAAGGGCCTGCTCAGTCGTAGTGTAAGGAATACCTCCGACGTAAAGCTTTGTTGACATATACTGTTCTGCCGGCCTTTAAAATATAATTTGTGTAAGCGCCGGACTTTTCTCTTTGCACACCCGAGGTTAGACCCTAAGCTACGCGAGAAACTTACATCCACACCATTATATACCAGGAGATAATTTTTGTCAACCGTCAATCTGTGGATTGTTCCTTGAGGTCGAGGCAGACCGAATTGATACAATAGCGCTTCCCCGTTGAGGCTGGGCCATCATCAAACACATGACCGAGGTGGGAATGGCATTTGGCGCATTTTACTTCAGTCCGTCTCATGCCAAAGGAGTCATCCTCTTCGAGGATCACATTTTCTCTGTTTGCCGCATCATCGAATGATGGCCAGCCTGTGCCTGAATCAAATTTCGCATCTGAAGAGAAAAGTTCGTTCCCGCACACCTTGCAGACATACATGCCTTTTTTCTTCTCATCCAGATATTTTCCGGTAAAAGCCGCTTCTGTCCCCTTCTCCTTTAATACGTGGTATTCCTCTGGAGTTAATTCTTCGTCTTTTTTCATAATATAAGTATATACCGTTTGCGGAGGGTAAGAGATTCGAACTCTTGAAGAGGTTTCCCCCTTACCGCCTTTCCAAGGCGGCGCACTCGACCACTATGCGAACCCTCCAGACCGAAGATACTACCCTATTTTTCTCTTCTTGAGAATTTCATCCACCATCTGGATCTCATGGTCTATGCCTTCAATAAGATCAAAATTCCCTACTTCCGACGCGTCGATCCAGGCAAACTCTGTTGCATCTTCATCGAGGACCACATCACCAGAAAGATATTCTGCAAAATAGCTGAGAACAAGGACCGGGATGTTATCTCCTTTTATAAAAGTGAGATCGAGGAGATACTCGGGCTTGCCTATCTCCAGACCCACCTCTTCATGCACCTCGCGAATAAGCGCATTCGTCAAAGAGTAATACCACTGATTATCTCCTTCATGTGTTCGAGGCAGATCGGTATAGTC
>JAZKAE010000019.1:0-30246 GCA_040389345.1 Patescibacteria group bacterium | reverse complement strand
TTTTGAGCGGGTCTTTTTCTTACAAATTTTTTACCTTATCGGCGATGAAGGAGGTCTCTTCGTTCTTCTTTGACACCTTGCCTTTGATGGCTACACAGGCGTCGAGGATGAGGAACTGCTTGAATTCTTCATACACCTTAGGGAATACGACCACATCGATAGATTTGTTGAAGTCCTCTAGTTTTACAAACATCATGCGGTCACCTTTTTTGGTCATCACTTCGCGCAGTTCGACGATCTGTCCGACGATGATGCATTCGGTGTTTTCTTTGCACTCTTCGAGTCTCTGGATATTGCCGTTTGTCTTTTCGATCTTCTCTCTGAATTCTTCAAGTGGATGGCCAGAGATATAGAGGCCAAGAAGTTCTTTCTCCCACAGCAGTTTTTCCTTCTGTGTCGCCTCTGGTGCAGGATTCAATCGTAATGTAGGCAGAGTCGAAGTGTCGGTCATGAGTCCGAACAGTGATCCTTGGTCGCTCGGCGCCTGAGCATGTTCTTTGTGATAGGCAAGGAGGTTTTCGATGTTTGCACACAGGACCCCTCGATCCACGGGCATACCAGAGCTGCCAGGCAGGTCGTCGAGGGCTCCGCATTTGATAAGGGACTCGAGAGATTTTTTGTTCAAGTTCTTATCTTTGATGCGGTCCAAGAAATCTACAATAGATACAAATGCTCCACCTCTCTTTCTCTCCTCGATGATTGCCGTAGATATCCCTTGGCCGAAGTTCTTGATGGTAGTTAATCCAAATCTAATTTTATGAGGTTCGCTCGGATTCACGACGACTGTAAATTGCGAATAGCTTTCGTTCACCGATGGGGGCAAGACATCGATACACATTCGTTTACACTCGGCGACCATGATACCTATCGTCTCCACATCTCCTGATTCAGCTGTAAGCACGGCGGACATGTAAATAGCAGGGAAGTTTGCTTTGAGGTATGCAGTCACATAAGCGATATGACCATAGCTTGCTGCGTGCGCTTTGTTGAATCCGTATCCTTGGAAGGGAACAAAGAGCTCCCAGATCGCTTCAGCTTTGTCCTTGGTCATGCCTCCATGTTTTATACATCCATCGACGAACATGATGTGCTGTTTCTTCATCTCCTCAGGGATCTTTTTACCCACAGCCTTGCGGAATTTGTCGACCTCGCCCCATGTATATCCGGCCACTTCGATCGCGGTCATAAGGAGGTCGTCTTGGTACACGAGCACTCCGTACGTCGTATCCAAAAAGTCTTTCATCTTGGGGTGCATATAGGTCGCTGGCTTTTTGCCGTGCTTGCGGGCGATGTATTCTTGGATGTTGTCCATCGGGCCGGGACGATAGAGCGCCACCATAACGTTGATGTCGTGGATGTTCGTGGGCTTGAGCTCCATAAGAGATTTCGTCATGCCGTCACCGTTCAATTGGAAGGTTCCTTCGGTCTCTCCGCGAGCGAGCATCTCAAATGTTTTTTTGTCATCGATAGGAATGTCCTCGATATGGAGATCTTTGCCCTCAAGTTTTTTTATGCGGTCAAAGGCGTCCGCGATGATCGAGAGGTTCCTAATACCGAGGAAGTCGAATTTGAGAAGTCCTGCTTCCTCGATCGAATACATGTCGTATTGAGTGATGATCTTTTGCTCACCCTTCGTATCGTACTGGAGCGGGGTGTAATCAGTGAGTGGGTTCGGGGAGATCACCACCCCAGCAGCATGAACAGAGATGTGGCGAGCGGATCCTTCGATCTTTTTGGCCATGTCGATGATGGTTTTGGTGCTCGCATCGTCTTTGTAGAGTTTTTTGAGGTCGGAATTTTCTTTCATCGCTCGTTCAAGGGTCATGGGGAATCCTTGCGCTCCCATAGGGATGAGCTTGGCGATCTGGTCTCCGAGGCCGTAAGGGAATCCAAGAGCTCGGGCCACGTCTCGTACTGCTCCGCGTGCCATCATGGTCCCAAATGTACCGATCTGAGCGACATGGTCGGCTCCGTATTTCTTGCGTGCATATTCGATCACTTCGTCGCGGCGGGTATCAGCAAAGTCCATGTCGATATCCGGCGCAGAAGGGCGCTCTGGATTCAGGAAGCGTTCAAAGGGGAGCTTGAATTCTAGAGGGTTCACATTGGTGATGTATGACAAATAGGTCACAAGAGATCCCGCGACCGAACCTCTGATGTTGGTGAGGATTCCGTTCTCGTGTGCAAAACGCAACAGGTCTGACACCACCAAGAAATATTTTGGGTATCCCTTGTCCTTGATAACTTTGAGCTCGTATTCAATACGGTCCATAACCTCAGGCGTCCTTTCCAAGCCTCTGCGCTCGATCCCGCCCATGACAACGTCCCGCAACGCCTGATCAGGCGTTTGACCATTTGGGATCTCGAGGTTCGGGAATACCCAGGATCCGAGGTTGAGTGTCAGGTCGCATTTAGCTGCGATCTTTGCGGTGTTCTCTATCGCATCGGGAATGTGTTTAAAATATTTCTCGGCTTTTTGGCCTGAGATGAAAGAGAAGTCCTCTTCTTCGCCATTCCAGCTTCCGGTCGTGTCCTTGCCCACATGAGATTGGATCGAGAGGAGAGTGTCTCTGGCTGGCTTATCCTCTGGTTCGAGGTAGTAGACGTCTTGAGCCGCGACGAGGGAGGTGTTTGTCGACCGGGCGAAGCCGATCATCTCTCTCATCTTTTCTTCGTGGCCGTTTATCTCTGGATGGTGAGAAACTTCAAGATAGAAATCATCTCCGAAAATTTCCTTGTACCAATTAAGGAGCTCTGTCGCCTTTTCATTGTCTTTCATGCCGATAAGGCGGCCTATCTGTCCTGAGAATGAGGGCATGATACAGATCAACCCTTCGTGATACTTTTCAATGAGCTCTTTGTCTATCCTCGGCTTATAGTAGAAGCCTTCGAGGTTTGAAGTGGTAACAAGGTGGATAAGGTTTTTGTACCCGGCTTCATTTTTGGCCAATAGAACGAGGCGTGAGCGGGAGTTGTCGATCCGGGGCTCACGATCAAACCGAGTGCGAGAAGCCACATATGCATCTATGCCAATGATCGGCTTTATCCCTGCATCAGTGCATTCTTTATAGAATTCAATAGCCCCATAAAGGTTCCCAGCGTCAGTGAGCGCCAGAGCATTCATGTTGAGCTCCTTGGCTTTCTCTACAAGGTCTGAGATCTTTGGTAGAGCCTCCAGAAGGGAATAATGGCTGTGAGTGTGAAGGTGGGTAAAGCGGGACATACGACCAGTATAATATAGAGGCCTCGGGTATAATACTATTTATGCCAAACGTTCAATTTGATAACTCTGGTATTGAAGTGCGTCAGGCGTTTCCTGCATCGAATCAGCCCAAAAGGGGTCTGACAGGCTGGCTTATCCGAAGCGGCGTGGCTAAGGATTCCACCCGGGCGGGATTTATATATATCGGAGTGATCCTGATGTTCGTGGTTTATGCATCATATGTTTACTTTTCAGGTTCATCGAATTTGAATAGCATTAAAGATGATAATCAGCGTTTGAAAAAAATAAATCAGGCGCAATTTGCTCAACCTAAATAAATATGAAGATTGAACGAGGTTTTACATTGATAGAACTTATGGTGGTCATCGCTATTATCGGCATCTTGTCTACAATGGTTCTGTCGAGCCTGCAAAATGCCAAAATAAAAGCTTATGATGCAAAGAGAAAAGCTGATCTCAAAAGCATTTTAACCGCCTATGCAAGCTATAACCTAAGCGGAGGAGCTCCTCTCACGAATTATGGCTGCGGGGGAGGATGCCAAACGATCGAGACGGATCCCAATTTTCTCCAGGCCCTTATTGCCAGCGGAAACTTGGCTTCTCTTCCTAAAGCTCCGAATAATAACTCTTCTAATCCTTATATGTACTATGACTACGGTGCGGGAAACCCGTATGGATTCATGATAGTAACGCATCTTGAAAGCGTGCCGCCTCAAACCGCCGCATATGCGGGTTCATGCAGACCTTGGAATTCGGGAAATTGGTGCGATTCTACCCAATCTACGACTTACTATTGTCTTTGCTTCCCATATTGATGAATAGATTGATCGGCATAGATGAAGCCGGGAGAGGCCCCCTGGCGGGTCCAGTCTCGGTAGGTGCAGTCATAGTAAGAGCGGATTTTAATAAAAAGTTCTTCAAAGGCATAAAAGATTCTAAGAAACTCTCAAAGGAAGACCGAGAACTTTGGTTTAGTCTTGCCATCGAGTCTAAAAAGAGAGATGAGCTCGACTTTGCGGTCTCTTTGGTGTCTGAGAATGTCATAGATAAGCATGGGATAGCGTTCGCCATTCGGCTTGGGATCAAGCGCTGTCTTCAAAAGATCAAAGCCACTCCGGATGATCAGATATTTCTCGACGGAGCGCTTTATGCTCCAGAAGAATTTTCTCACCAGCTCACCGTCATACGAGGGGACGAGAAGATACCAGTCATCTCGCTTGCGAGCGTATGTGCCAAGGTGACGAGAGACAGATATATGGTGAAGATCTCGAAAAAATATCCTGAGTATGGATTTCATATCAATAAAGGCTACGGGACGCTCATGCATCGCACAGCAATAAAAAAATACGGTATTGCTGATCCTCATCGCACAAGCTTTCTGCGCAAGTTGACATAGACATATTTTATGCTATTGTCCAGCTAGAACCTGTACTCTCACTTTAACCTTTAGGCCCATGTATACATTCGCTCTGCTCCGTACGGACAGAACGGACGAGGCAAGGGCTTATAATGAGCCTTTTCTTGGTCCACATACGCGTGGTGTCGAGCTGACCACAAAGCCGTTCATCCGGTCGTGTGGTCTCAGCAATATCGACCCACAGCATAAGCCAGGCGGCGGTTCCTCAGTTATCGAAGATGCCCTCGGAGAGCCTTTCTGGCCAGAGAATACAATCTTTGTGACCCAGCGTCCTGACAAAGACGCGATCGGTTACATGGCCATCCAGCAGGCTCGCGCGCTCGGCCTCGAGTCAAAGCTAAACCTAGATCTTATTCGCTGGGCGGGGGCAGCTGACAGACTTGGAGCACGAACTGCTGCTCGGGAATATCCTGAGCTTGAGGAGCGGTTTCGTGAAGTGCCGTATCTCGGCGCGCTCAACATCATTGCCTGGAAACACTCACTCTTTCGCAAGATCGAGGAGAGGGTACTTGCAACGATGCATGTGCTGTGCGGCATGGTGAGCGATGTGCACATCATGCAGTTTGCCCGTCAGGCTCCGTTGTTCACACGCCAAGAGTTTAGGCCCGAGATCAAGGGTGAGGTCGCATATCTCGAAGCCCCGAATTTCTACAAGGAAGCACGGGGCTGGCTTGGATCCCGCAGTCGGGTTGGCGTTGTTCTTGACCCCACGTATTGGAGCCAGAACGGCGGAGTCTCTCGGCGCATCACTGTCATCTTTAGCCAAGAGCCCGTGTATCGCTGGGAGCTCCAAGCCAAGATCAATCTCATCCAAGCAGAGGCTCGCGGCATGAGCGTCACCGAGCTTGAAGACGAAGGGCTCGACTGGGGCGGCGGACCGCGGCTCTTGTCTGCTCCTGAAGGATTTGGGAGAGGAACTAATCTTTCTGGCAGGGAAGTATTCTCCCTAGTCTCTCAGATGCACGAAGCCTCTCATGAAGTGAAGTAACCCAGGCTCCGGCCTGGTTTTTTATGTTCTCTACAGAAGAATTATTGACAAAAGTATACTTTATATTATATTCACTTTAGACATCCGCCTTTCTACCACCACTACAGGTATTCCTCATGGCGAACAAATATGTTTTTGTAACAGATCCAGGGACTCTCGAGTTTTTGCAGAAGGAAAGTAAAATATTGTCTCCGCTTGTTCTCGGAATTGAGATAGAAGCCAAGTACGCTCCTCTGTGCGGGCTCGGAAATATCCGAGCTGGAGGATCCAAGGCAGTACGAACCTCCATCATCGAACGTGCACTTAATTTTAACTTCATAGTGCGCGCACGGAGACAGGCAACGATCCTCGGGGCTCGTCCCAATCGTCAGTGTTTGTCGGCGATGGCGATATTTGCGATCCGTGAGGGGAACAATACCGCCGAGATAAATAACTCCCTGATTTCTTGGATCGGTGCGTGTGATCGATTGGGCTTTGAAAAAGCTTGTGAGCTGTACCCCAAACTTGCCGGAAGATATACCGACTCCGGTGTTATCGACGCACTCGAAGTGATCAGCACGAACGATCACTGGCCAAATCCCAAAGCAAAGATCTCCGAGATGGTCAAGATCTTTGCTGGTCCCTTTCCTAAGACCATCACTCGCCACTTTGCGACGTGGAAATAAGCCCTTACAAGCTTATTTTTTTATGTCTTATATGCATTGACTTTTCTATATAAATATGCTATTCTACTATCTAGAGATACGCACGGCTGTGTGAATCTCGCTCTGTCACAATTTGTTCGAGGAGGACCACATGGTCGTCTCAAGCGAGCTTCGTCCAATCATAAGCTTTGCCGTCTGTGCCGTCATCGTTGATGTGCGGCCTGATGGTACGGTGTTCGTCGATCGGATGATCTACACCAAGGAAGGACGGAGCTCTGTCCGTCATCTCATGGAGACCGGAGAAAAAGGGGAAAGCGTGATGGATACGCTTGCGACCGGCCTGACCCATGAAGCTGCACGCAACGCCGCGGACTTCAGCTTCAAGCTCTTGTCACCGGACCCGATCCACTATGCCTTGGGCCCGGATGACAAGGACCCGAACGGCCAGCATCTGAAGATCTGCTACGCAGTGAAGGCGAAGGGAGACCTGCGCAATTTCAATCTCCCCGATGGCAACGAAACCTTGGGTCCGATCACCATGGTTGAGATCAAGAAGCTTATCGAGGAGACTGAAGGCCGAACGGTCCCGTTCCACGTTCAGGCGTCGAAGGCAGTTCTCCAGGCTCTCGCGATGAACAAGTCGGTCTTCGATCGCTACCAGCGCGAGATCGTCATTTGGGAAGCACGCACACTTTCCAGCGCTCATGATGTCGAGGTCGACCTCGTGAACAAGTTCCTCAACCACTAACTTCCAGCCCGCACAAGATCAGGTCTTCACGACCCACTTGTGCGGGCCTTTTCTTTTTATCCTCTATTTGCTAGACTCGTTCTATGACAGTACGAATGAGACACACGAGGTCGCACACCAACAACAGGCGATCTCATCATGCACTCACAAAGCCAACCCTCACCGCAGACGGCGCCTCTTCGCACATGCGACACCGCATGAACCCAAAGACCGGCACCTATCGAGGCCGCAAGGTCGTCGACATGGCAGCCAAGGCGACCAAAAAGGCAAGCAAGGCCAAGGCCGGACGCTAGTCTGTTTTCTTTGCATTATTTTTAGCTCTTTTTGTTCTTTATGTCTCATCGACATCTCTCACGCTCCGTAGTTCTCCAAACCCTCTTTGAATGGGATTTTGATACAAAGACCAAAGACCAGGCGCTCGAAGCCTTTGAGCGAAACCTGGTTGAATTTGCTCCTGAATCCAAGGACAAGCCTTTCATGGAAGCACTTTTGAAATCCGTGCTCGACAAGAAGAACGACCTCGACCTTTTGATAGAAAAAGCCGCTCCAGATTGGCCGATCGAGAAGATCGCGACGGTCGACAGAAATATTTTGCGCATCGGACTGTCGGAACTTCTGTTTGCTGACAGGAAAGAAGTGCCACCCAAGGTTGCTATTAATGAAGCGATCGAGCTCGCCAAGTCATTCGGTGGAGAAACTTCTGGGAAATTTGTGAACGGAGTCCTCGGCGCTGTGTATAAAGAAATGGGGGAGCCAGGCAAGGATGATGAACCACGGCCAAAGAAGAAATACGGAAACATTCCTGACTCCGAACTGCCTGTCCATCGTTTGGCAGGAGCAGTGGTATACGCCCAGCATGAAGGAGATACATACCTCGCTCTCGTTCACGATATCTTTGGCCACTGGACGCTTACCAAAGGCAAGGTCGAAGGGGATGAGTCCGATGAAGAGTGTCTGATCAGAGAAGCTGAAGAGGAGCTCGGCATCCCAGTCGAGATCAAAGAGCGTCTCGGACAGAACTCCTACACCACCTATCACCCTGAGCATGGCAAGATCAAAAAGCAGGTTACCTATTTCCTTGCGGTCGCTCCTTATAAGGAACTGACCCTTGAGAAGAAAGAAGAGAAAGGGGGACTCGATGATGTGAGATGGTTCAAGCTTGCCGAAATACTTGAGCTCAATTTTTATGATGATATTTTGCCCATAGTGACCAAGGCGATCACGATGCTTGCAGAATCGGCGAAGTAAGGGTATACAAACAGGATGGATTTCACCAAATTCGAAGACAGAGCTGGCATAGCCTTCACTAACAAGGCTCTTTTGAAACAGGCCTTTACCCACAGGTCATATATAAATGAGAATCGAGCCTCAGGCCTCGGAGACAACGAACGCTTGGAATTTTTAGGCGACGCAGTGCTTGAGCTTGTTACCACTGAATATCTTTTTAATACGTTTCCAGACAAGAGCGAGGGAGAGATGACAAGTTTACGTTCTGCACTTGTAAACGCTGATACCTGTGCGCTTGTCGCTCAAAATCTCGGGGCCAATGATTTCCTCCTTCTCTCTAAAGGCGAATCAAAAGACACGGGCCGGGCACGACAGTATATCCTCGCCAATACTCTCGAAGCGATCATCGGCGCGATCTATATGGATCAGGGGTTTGAGGAAGCAAAAAAATTCATCCTTGCCCACATCACCCCACTCACGGATGAGATAGTGAAGAAAGGAGCATGGATCGATGCGAAATCTCTATTTCAGGAAAAGGCTCAAGAACACGAAGGGTCAACTCCATCGTATAAGACCATCAGAGAATCCGGTCCTGATCATGATAAAAAGTTCACTGTTGGTGTGTACGTAGGGACAGAGCTCATGGGTCAAGGCTCAGGCAATTCAAAGCAAGATGCAGAACAAGAGGCGGCGAAAAACGCCCTCAAAGATAAAGGCTGGGAATAAAAAAGTTCCGAACAGTGTTCGGAACGAGTGATCATGGCGTAGGAGCTTTTTGTCTGAAGCGAGGCTGTCGGTCGTAGTGCTCTTGCCTCTCTGCCGCGTTGAACTGATTGTTTCTATGTGCAATCAGGGCCTTGCCAAGGCAGTAGCATGCGAAGAGCGAAAGAAGGATGCCAGGCCCAGTTTCGTACGTGAGGCCGATCCATCCAAAGATGGCACCGAATACCGCGGCCAGACACCAATCTCTGCTGTTCTCTTGACCCCTTTCCGACTTTTTATTCATACTTTCTCCTGGTTGGTCTTCCACTAACGTACCTTCTGCTTATAAAAAGTCAAACGAGCCTGTATACTAGTGTAAATGTATCTAAAATCGATCGAACTATCGGGATTCAAATCGTTCGCAAAAAAGAGCGAGCTTTTGTTCACCTCATCTATCTCGTCCATCGTCGGACCGAACGGTTCGGGCAAATCGAACGTGGCTGAGGCCTTTCGCTTTGTTCTTGGAGAGCAGTCGATCAAAAGCCTCAGGGGTAAAAAGGGCGAGGACCTTATCTTCAATGGGGCCGGTGGAGAAGCCAGGTCAAACCGCGCCTCGGTCAAGGTAATTTTTGATAACTCGAACAAGGTGTTCGGCATAGATTATCCAGAGGTGTCGATCGAACGAGTCGTCCACAGGGACGGAATAAATGACTATTTTATAAATGGCAGCGCCGTTCGGCTAAAGGATGTGATCGAGCTCTTGCTCAAGGCGCACATCGGTGCTTCGGGCCACCATATCATCTCACAAGGCGAGGCAGACAAGATCCTTAATTCAAGTTCAAAGGACAGAAAATCCATGATCGAGGACGCGCTCGGTCTTAGACTCTATCAATACAAGCGGATCGAAAGCGACAGAAAGCTCAAGAAAACATTTGAGAACATCGCTCAGGTTGAATCCTTGCGCAAAGAGATCGCTCCACATCTAAAGTTTCTAAAAAAACAGGTAGAAAAGATGGAAAAGGCTCTCGGTATGCGAGAAGAGCTCGCTCTTTTGTCTAAGGAATATTTTAGGCGCGAGGATCTGTATATTGGATTTACCAAAGCAGCACTTCATGATGAGCGCACGCCTATCGACGAGAAACTTCGCGAACTTTCCAAGGAATTAGAGCAAGCAAAGGCGGTCCTTGCGCGCGCAAGCGAGGAGAACAAACAGGGGTATATGATCCTCGACCTCGAGGCAGAAATAACCGGCGCTCGTGCACACAAAGACGGGCTCGCTCGAGAACTTGGCAAGATCGAAGGATCGCTTGATGCAGAGGAGAGGACCATCCGAAAGCAACGAGAGCTCCAAGCATCGGACGAGCATAAGATGATCCGTCTTAAAGACGTCGAGGAATTCGCATATATGCTCGAAAAAGAGGTAGAGAAGGACCAGAGCATCCTCGCTACCGTGATCGTGCGCATTAGAGATTTTATCAAGGGCCACAAGGTTTCTGCAGATTCAAGCCTCATCCTGGATGCAGAGAAGGCGATCGATCATTTGAAAAAAGAAAAGGAGAAGGTCGAAGGAGAGATCCAAAAAGCGACCGAGAAGGAGAAGTCGCTCAGGGATAGATATGATGCAGAAAAAGCCCGCATAGAGAAGGAAAAAGATTCTTCGCGCGATGCAGAGAAGGCTGTATTCAGGATAATGTCTGAAGAAAATGATCTGCTGTCAAAGCTTACCCTTATTAGATCAAGAGAAGAAAATCTCAAAAAGGACGAGGCAGAGCTCGTGCGCGAAGTTGAAGAAGTAGCCGCGATCATTGGACATGAAGTGCTTCAGTTCAAAACTTTTGATGTAGGTAGTGAAAGCGATGCGGTCTCTGAGGATCGGACCAGGCAAGAGGATCGCAAGCGAGAGATCCAAAAGTTAAAGATCAGACTTGAGGAAGCGGGCATTTCAGGCACCGATGAGGTGGTGAAAGAGTTTACAGAAGCCAATGAACGAGACGAATTTCTCGCACGAGAGCTCCTCGATCTTGAGAGGTCTGCAGAATCCTTGCGAGCGCTTATAAAAGATCTCGAGGAGCGCCTTCAGATCGAATTTGCTGTCGGGATCAAAAAGATCAACACAGAGTTCGGGGAGCTCTTTAAAACGATGTTCGGAGGTGGTGATGCAGAGCTCGTACTCACTAAAGACAAGAAAAAGAAAAAGGATGCACTCCTTGAAGGAGAAGACATTGAATTTGATGAGGGAGATGAAGAGGGAGAGATAGTCGAAGAAGGCCTTGATATCTCGGTCAGTCTGCCTCGAAAGAAGATCCGTGGGCTCATGATGCTCTCAGGTGGGGAGCGAGCGCTGACCTCGATTGCCCTTCTCTTTGCTATCTCTCAAGTGAATCCACCTCCATTTATAATTCTCGACGAGACCGACGCCGCGCTCGATGAAGCGAATTCAAAGCGCTACGGAGACATGGTAGAGAAGCTCGCACAGCATTCTCAGCTGATCCTCATTACACACAACAGAGAGACTATGTCTCGTGCTGGGGTGATCTACGGAGTGACCATGGGGTCGACCGGGGTTTCCAAGCTTCTCTCGATCCAATTTGACGAAGCGGTCCAAGTTGCAAAATAGAAGAGCGAGGAGTAAGGTTTCCTTCGGAATCCCGTACGTTGCTTCATACCTTCAGAGAGAGATGTAGATGACCGAGACATCGGGAAAGTCTCCAAGTCCAGCAATTCCCCCGGGAGATGTAACTCCACGTCCATGCAAGCAACCCGGCTTCGGCAAGAAGCGAGGCCGAGGCCATGTGTTCACATCAGAGGAAGCTCGAGAGGCCGGCAAAAAGGGAGGGGATTCAATCTCTCGAGATCGCGAATACATGTCGATGATCGCTCGGCGAGGCGGACTAGCCCGAGCAGCCAAACGCAAAGGAAATAACGAGTAACAGCGGTCAGATGATCGCTTTTTTTATTTATACAAACTGGAAATCAAGGGTCTTGCGTTCTGGATCCGAAGCAGTGAGCTTTACCCGGACTCGGTCGCCGAGGGAGTATTTCTTGCCAGTCTTTTTGCCGACGATCGCATAGATCTTTGGGTTGACCTCATAGAAGTCATCGGTCATATCCTTGAGGCGGATCATGCCTTCTGCCTTGGTGTTCACTTCCTCAACATATACGCCCCACTCAGAAACTCCTGAGATGACTCCATCGAACTCTTCTCCGATATGATCCTGCATATATTCGACCTGCTTGTATTTGATCGAGGCGCGTTCTGCTTCTGCCGCATCCATCTCGCGCTCGCTTGAGACATCTGAAAGGTGTTGATACTTGACCACCTCATCCTGTTCGATCGGCCCTTTCATAATGAATCGCTGGAGGAGTCGGTGCACCATGAGGTCTGGGTAGCGCCTGATCGGAGAAGTAAAGTGGGTGTAATACTCAAATCCCAATCCAAAATGTCCAATATTTGATGTTGAGTAGACAGCCTTTTGCATCGAACGTATAGATGCAACCTTGATGAGCATTTCTGCAGGGGAGCCTTCAATTGATTTCAACATCCTCGAAATATCTTCAGCAGTAGTTTCTCCATCATTGTTCTTGAGCTCAAATCCGAGCGCCTTGACGAAGGTGGCGAGGTTTATGATCTTTTCCCTGTCCGGTGAGGCATGGATACGATAGACGAAGGCCATGCGAGTGTTACCTTTGCCAGCGTTCCACATATGAGTGGCTACTTCTCGGTTAGCAAGGAGCATAAAATCTTCAACGAGCTTGTGGGTATCCTTTCTCTCTTTTTTATATACTTTGACCGGTTTGCCTTTATCGTCGAGAACGAACTTCACTTCTTCTGTCTCAAATTCGATCGCGCCATTCTTGAATTTCTCTGCGCGGAGCTTGTACGCAAGATCATTGAGGGCAAGTAGTTCTTCTGCGTACAATCCTTCCTTTGCATCCAATATTTCTTGGGCTTCTTCGTAGGTAAATCGCTTGTCGGATTCGATCAAGGTTTTCCCAAACCAACGCTCCTTCACATGGGCATCTTTATCCATTACAAAGACTGCAGAGAAAGCGTACTTGTCCTCATTAGGATTGAGCGAGCACAGGTCGTTTGAGAGGATCTCAGGGAGCATGGGGATAGTGCGGTCGACGAGGTAGATCGATGTGGCACGGTTCTTGGCCTCACGATCAAGCGCAGTTTTCTCTACGACGAAGTGAGATACGTCAGCGATGTGAACGCCGACCTCGTAGTCTCCGTTATCAAGTTTTTTAAAGGAGATTGCGTCGTCGAAGTCCTTGGCATCTGCGGGGTCAATGGTGAAGGTGAGAGTTTCTCTAAAATCCTTGCGTCCTAACAGATGATCTTCTGTATTGAATTTTTCTTTCCAAGCCCTGGCCTCAGCCTCGACGTCCTCCGGGAAGTCGATGACAAACCCCTTGTCGTACACGATACTCATCATTTCGGTGTTGTGCTCGCCCTTGCGTCCAATGACACGGATCACCTTACCTGTCGGGCTCTTGGTTGAATCGTTCCATTCGAGTATCACCACTTGAACTTTGTCTCCATCTTTGCCTTCAGAGGCGTTTTCTCGGCTTATTAAAATATCCCTATACATCCGTTTGTCGTCTGGCACGAAGAAGAAGCCTGATTCAGACTTCTCAAGTGTTCCTACGAACTCGACCTTGTGCCTCTCGATAACTTCAACTACTTTGGCTTGTTTTCTGCCGTAGACCTCATGCTCGAGAACTTCGATCCGCACCGTGTCGCCGTTGAGGGCCATATTCACGTGCTCAGGCTGGATCTCGTAGTTCACATCTTCGCCGATCTTCCCGAAATATCCGACGCCTTTTGGGGTGACCTTTATAGGTCCAACTAAGCCTTCTGAGTTTTCCATAGAGTTATAGCACTATATCATAATCTTGACCCTAATCTAGTTTGTTGATACTATTACGCCCATGCTAAAAATGAGACTTCAAAGAGTGGGCCGCAAGCACGAACCGTCGTTTCGGCTTGTTCTTACCGACTCCAAGAACTCAACTAAATCTGGTCGATTTAAAGAGATCCTCGGATCATATGATCCTAGGAAAGCCGCTGACCTTTTGAAGACTGACCGCATCAAGCACTGGCTTGCTATGGGCGTATCTGCGACTGGTTCAGTTCACAACCTCTTGGTGACCCACAAACTTATAGACGCAAAGAAGGTAAACGTGCTTCCAAAGAAAACTCCTATTGTAAAAGAAGCTCCTGTCGAAATTGCTCCTGCTCCTGCAGCAGCTCCTGTTGCCGAAGCTTCTGCCCCGGAGATTAAGGAAGAGACCCGAGTTGAAGAGGCTGCTCCAGCTCCCGAGGTTGTCGAAGAAACTCAAGCTCCTGCTCCAGAGGTCGCTGAAACTCCAGTAGCAGAAGAATCTGCGCCTATTGAGGAAGCCCCAGCTCCTGAAGAAACTCCTGCCGCATAAGGTGATACAATACAGGTAGGCAATCTGCCTTCTGTTATCCCTTAACGAAACGACCATGGTAGACGATACGCAGTTTTTGGAATACGTGATAAAGGCGCTCGTGGAGCATCAAAATGATGTAAAGATAAAAAGGACTGTGGATGAGATGGGGGTGCTCATGACCCTCGATGTTCATCCGGACGATATGGGCAAAGTGATCGGCCGATCAGGAAATACCGCCAAGGCGATCAGGATCCTTCTACGAGTGGTCGGCATGAAGAACAACGCTCGAGTAAATTTGAAAATAAACGAACCTGCGGGCGGGGAGAGAGCAAGCTATTCAGCTCCTTCAACCCCAGCTTCAAAGACAGTCGATGAGGCGATGGAAGACCTTAACCTCGACTAACATGGATAAAATATAAAAAAGAAGAGCCGGCCCCAAAGGGTCGGCTTTTCTTCACTACTCTTACTGTACCGCGGGATGTGCTCGGCGCGCATCGCAGATCTTCTTGAAGCACATGGTCGGGATGACGAACCACATGACCCCGAGGAACGTGTTCGCGAGATCGCCGGTGGCGCCAAGCTTGTCGGTCCAGATCAGGGCCTCGCCGATCAAGGTCATGGAAGTGGCCGCGGCGATGATCATCAGCAAGGCATAGAGCGAGAAACTGGTGCGTGGCATGAGTCTCCCAGAGTGTGAAGTGGTGTGCTTAACTATCAGTATTATAGCATATTAGATAGCCACTTGTCAATACAACAAAAATAGGCTACTGTAAGGCCATGCATTTCCATATCATCACATTGTTCCCAGGTGCGTTCGATTCCTACCTCGGGGAGTCTATTTTGAAGCGTGCCATAGAGGACAAGAAGCTCAAGGTGAGTTTTTATAATCCTCGCGACTATACCAAGGATAAATGGAAGCGTATCGACCAGAAACCATATGCTGGAGGTCCCGGCATGGTTATCCAAGCAGAGCCTGTAGTGAAGGCTATTGCCGATGCGCGAAAAAAGGCTAAGGGTGAAGCCAAGATCATTTTCCTCTCCCCAAGCGGCAAACAATTTACAAACGACTATGCAGCCAAGGTCTCAAAGAAGTTCAAGCACATCATCATTGTCAGCGGCCGCTACGAAGGCATTGATGCTCGAGTGAAGAAGGTGTTCAAGATGGAAGATGTGTCGATCGGTCCATTTGTGCTCACTGGTGGAGAACTTCCAGCCATGCTCATGATCGACTGTATTGCTCGCCAGGTCGAGGGGGTGCTCGGCAACTTCGACTCAGTCGAGGAAAAGCGTGTTACTTCACCAGATGTCTATACTCGACCCGAAGTATTTGCGTACAAAGGCAAAAGCTATCGAGTCCCAAAAATTCTTCTCTCAGGCCATCAAGCCAAGATCGAAGAGTGGAAGAAAAGGCAAAAGTAATGTAAGGTCACTCAAGACCAAAAGGAGGTTTTATGGCCACCCCTGACATTTTTGCTGAGTACGCAGAATACGTTCGCGGCAAGCCAAATTTGCTCAAAGCCATGAAGGTGCTTGAGGAAGGTGGCATGTTCTCTTTCGCCAAATTGCAGGAAGCTGCTGAATTGAATAAGGCCGAGCTTGATGTAGCCTTGCAAGTAGGCCTGACCCAGAACTTCGTTTATCGCTATGATTGTGACGCAGAGAACGAGTATTCGCTTTCTGCCCTTGGTAGCGGAGTGATGGAAAGAATTAATGAGGCTGCCGTCTAATGGCAGTTTTTTCTTTAACTCCTGTCTTTATCAAGAAATTAACAATAAAATTAACAATAAATGGCTAACTTTCGTTGACTTATCCACATACATAGGCCTTTCCTATGTATGTGGATAACTTTTTGAGAGTAGTATAAATGTAAAGAAAATTAATTAATTTTTATGGAATACACAATACATTGGGTGCCTGTGCTTATTATTATCCTTATCAATTTGATCATTGGTTCGATCTGGTATTCGCCAAAAATGTTTAGTGGATATTGGGCACGAGAGTCAAAAATTGTCCCAGTCACAGACAGGGCTCTTATGCAGAAAATGATGATGAAGGGGGTGATCATCCAGATCATCATTATCCTCATCCAGGCTGTGGTGTATCACGCTCTGGCTCATGCCACTGGAGCTGAGGCGCTCGGAGACTCATTGAGACTCAGCTTCGCGCTCTGGCTCGGATTCGTCGTTCCTTCGTTTATAGGAATGGCTATCTGGGAAGCCAAGCCTTGGGGGCTCTTTTTCCTCCATGTCGCTGTTCAGCTCATTAATCTCTTAGTTATAGGTCTCGTATACAACTTGGTAGGATAAATTGCAGAAATAGTGAAGGGGTATAGAGTATAAAAAGAATGACCCGAACTCCACCTTGGAGATATCTATGTCTGCACAGAGCTCAGAAGAGAAGGCCAAACGGCGCCAGCTTGCTTCAATGATCAAAAAAGATCCGAGTGCTGCACTCGAGATTCTCCTCGACGAGCCATTCTGGCACAATGATGTACAGACGAATGTCGATTATCGGCGAGACGGAGACGACACCGATGGTAAGAAGCAGGGCATCAGTATCGGCTTTAGCCATGATGGCGATAGCTGGATATCAGTTGCCTCATATCGCGAAGGATTCGGTGAAGAGAATGGAAAAACGGAAATCTCTCCATACCCGATAGACCACCGTTTCAGGTCAGGGTTCGGAGGTGGCCGGAGTCTTCGAGTGCGAAATGCACTCATGTTCCTTGCTCTGGCTATTAAGCTAGACTCAAAAGACATGCCAGACCGCCCATAACCGCGGTCTTTTTTCTTATCCACATACATAGGAAAGGCCTTGGTAGAGAGGTGGGGATAGCTGAGATACGAGTATCCACAGGTGTAAAGGGGATAATGTATTGACACCTATAGGGGGTGAGGTTATACTTCTTTTAACTTCGAACGATTGTGTTACGGCAGAACCGAAGCGGAATTATAGGACAAGGCGATTTGTTTCTAGGTTCTACTTTTGAGTTTTATTAATATCTAGCTTATTAGCAAAGCAAACCCTCGTGGGCGTGCTTTCATTTTCTGTCTTATGACCATACACAAAGAGAAGCGTGAGAAAAAGTACTTCGGACGCTTCAAGGAGCCTCTCACAGAGATGCCAGATCTCGTGATCTCCCAAGTGGAATCCTTTAAGTGGCTCATCGAAGAAGGGCTCAAAGAGGTTTTTGAAGAATTCTCATCGATCAAGGACTTCTCTGAAAGGAAGTTCCAGCTTGATTTCGTTGGATTTGAGCTCGATAAGCCAAAGATGAACGAATACGAGGCCAAGGACCTCAAGCTTTCCTATGAGGCTCCTCTCAAGGTCCGCGTTCGCTTGAAGAACCTCATCATGAAGACGGAGAAGGAGCAGGAGATCTTTATGGCAGATTTCCCTCTTATGACCTCTCACGGAACATTCATTGTCTCCGGTATTGAGCGCGTGGTCGTCCCACAGCTCGCCAGGTCTTTCGGTGTCTTTTTCACTTCCCAAGAATTGAAGGGCAAAACCACCTTCGGTGCCAAGATCATCCCAGCCCGAGGTGCCTGGATCGAGTTTGAGACAGACCTCGACGGTACTATCTATGTACGTATCGACCGCAAGAGAAAGTTCCCCGTAACCGCTCTGCTCAGGGCTTTTGGTGCAGGAACCAACGAAAAGATCGCCGCCCTGTTTGATGGGCAGCCTGATGCAAAGACCTTTCTAGAGAAGACTCTCGCCACGGATCACACCACTACTGTCGAGGATGCGGCCATCGAGATCCACAAGAGACTCCGTGACGGCGATCTCGCCTCAGCAGACAACGCTCGCGAATTCGTCCGTTCTATCTTTGATTCTGAACGATATGATATCCACCGAGTTGGACGCTATGCGTTCATTCGACGATTTGGTCTCAAAGAAACTCCAAAAGAGATCGAGCGACGCACCCTCTCGACTGATGACCTCGTTCTTATCCTTTCTCACATCGCTCATTTGAACGTTACTCCAGGTTCGATCGCCGATGACATCGACCATCTCGGTTCACGCCGAGTCAGGTATGTCGGAGAGCTTTTCCAGCAGAAGATCCGCGTTGGTATGGCCCAGATCAAGCGAAACATCCAGAACAGAATGTCGACCATCGACACTGATGTCACCTTACCTGTGCAGTTCATCTCTCCCAAGCCGCTCCAGGCCCGCATGAAGGAGTTCTTCACTACAAACCAGCTCTCGCAGTTCATGCAGCAGACGAACTCTCTTGAAGAGCTCGAACACCTGCGAACACTCTCAGCTCTCGGTCCCGGAGGACTCTCACGAGCCCGAGCAGGATATGAGGTTCGAGACGTGCACCCTTCACACTACGGACGCCTTTGTCCTATCTGTACTCCAGAAGGTCCAAACATCGGTCTTATCTTGCGCTTGTCCTCGTATGCTCGTGTGAACGATTTCGGCATGATCGAAACACCATATGCGACAGTCAAGAACGGTCAGATCACCAAAGAGATCAAATACTACAACGCTCTTGAAGAAGAGAAGTTCAACATTGCTCACGCGGCAACTCCACGCGATGATGACGGCAACCTATCGAACGAGCTCATAGAAGTTCGCTCACACGGAACGCCCATCACTGTTCACAAGAACCAGGTAGACCTTATCGATGTGGCCACGAACCAGGCCTTCTCGATCTGTACGTCGATGATCCCATTCTTGAACCACGACGATGCAAACCGAGCACTCATGGGATCGAACATGCAGAGACAGGGAACCCCATGCATCATTCCTGAAGCACCACTCGTTGCCACAGGTATCGAAGAGAAAGCAGTTCGCGACACCGGACGCTTGGTCTATGCACCAGCAGATGGAACTGTCACAAAGGTGGACGGCAAGTCTATAAGCATGGAAGACACTAAGGGTCAGAAGCATGACTTCAAGCTTGTGACCTTTGCTATGACAAACGGCTTTACCGCATTTCATCAGCGCCCATCCGTCGAAGTCGGCCAGAAAGTGAAGAAGGGAGACGTGCTCGCAGACACTTCCTCATCGGACCGTGGACAGATGGCCCTTGGACAAAACATCTTGGTCGCCTTTATGTCATGGTCAGGATCGAACTACGAAGACGCCATTGTTCTCTCAGAGAGACTCGTCAAGGAATCCAAATTTACGACCATCCACATTGAAGATTTCACTATCAATGTCCGTGATACCAAACTCGGCCCTGAAGTGACCACGTGCGACATTCCGAACGTTGGTGAAGCAAAGCTTCGAAACCTCGCAGAGGACGGCATCATCAGAGTCGGAGCCGAAGTTCGCCCAGGAGACATCTTGGTCGGAAAGATCACTCCAAAGGGAGAGTCTCAGCTCACTCCAGAAGAAAGACTGTTGAGGTCGCTCTTCGGTGAAAAGGCTCGCGATGTGAAGGATACATCCAAACGAATGGAAGGAGGCAAGCGCGGACGCGTTATCTCGGTCCAAGTTTTCTCCAGAGAAAAGGGAGACAAGCTTGATTCAGGAATTTTGAAGCAAATTCACATCCAGGTTGCAGAGCTCAGAAACGTCTCAGTCGGTGACAAGCTCGCTGGACGACACGGAAATAAGGGAGTTATTTCTCGAATCCTTCCGGTCGAAGACATGCCATATATGGCTGACGGTACTCCGATCGACATCATCCTCACCCCGCTCGGCGTTCCTTCTCGAATGAACCTCGGACAGATCCTTGAGATGCACCTCGGTCTTGCGGCACATACGCTCAACTATCAAGCGATCGTTCCTCCATTTGCCGGAGCTACCGAAGATGAGATCAAGCAAGAGCTTGTGAAAGCCGGCTACAACGAATCAGGAAAGGTAAAACTCTTTGACGGACGAACCGGAGAAGAAGTGCAGCAGGACGTGGCCATTGGCTACATGTATATCTTGAAGCTCCACCACATGGTCGAGGACAAGATCCACATGCGCTCGATCGGACCTTACTCTCTTATTACCCAGCAGCCTCTTGGAGGAAAGGCTCAGAACGGAGGTCAACGATTCGGAGAGATGGAAGTGTGGGCACTTCTTGGACACGGAGCCGGACATACGCTCAGGGAAATGCTCACCATCAAATCGGACGACATCGTCGGTCGATCTGCCGCCTTCGACTCTATCGTTAAGGGCGAAAAGATACAGGAACCAGGCACGCCAGCATCATTCAATGTTCTCCTTAATAACCTTCGCGGTCTTGGACTCGACGTCGAGCTGAAGAAGAAAAATAACGGCGCACGCTAATCTTCCATCACCATGAACACACCACGAAACAAAAACATCGACACGACAGATTTCGATTCGATCCAGATCAAACTCGCGTCCCCTGAGCGCATCAAGGAATGGTCATACGGAGAGGTTACCAAGCCTGAGACCATCAACTATCGAACTCAACGATCTGAGAGGAACGGCCTCTTTGATGAGAAGATCTTTGGACCGGACAAGGATTTCGAATGCTACTGCGGAAAGTACCGAGGCATTAGATACAAAGGCATCATCTGCGAAAAATGCGGAGTCGAGATCACTCGATCTATCGTTCGCCGCGAGCGCATGGGCCACATCGAGCTTGCGTCTCCTGTGGCACACATCTGGTTTCTAAAGAACGTTCCTTCTCGTATTTCTCTTGTCATGGGAATTCCTGTGGCAGACCTTGAGAAGGTGATCTACTTTGCCGGTTACATCGTTACCTCAGTCTCTGAGAGCGAGAAGTCGCGTGTCTTGAAGGACCTCGATTCAGAATTCAAAGCCAAGTCAAAGTCGCTTCAGGATGAAAAGTCGAGAGAAGCATTGAAGGAGCTTGCAATGGCAGCCAAGAAAGATATCGAGTCACTAGTCCCTGGGCGCGTGCTCGATGAAGTTGAATACCACAGGTTCAGCATGAAGTATTCTTCGATCTTCGAAGCTCAGATCGGCGCAGAAGCAATTTACAATATATTAAAGGACGTTGATCTCACAAAGCTCCACAAAGAGCTTGAGACCCTGCTTGAGACCGCTCCGGCTACAGAGCTTGCTCGACTTCACAAGCGGTCTTCGACCGTACAATGGATGCTTAGGGCAAACATTCGTCCTGAATGGATGTTCCTTTCTCGCATCCCGGTCATCCCCCCAGCGATCCGTCCAATGGTACCGCTTGATGGTGGACGCTATGCTACTTCAGATGTGAACGACCTCTACAGACGCGTCATCAACCGAAACAATCGATTGAAGAAGCTGAAGGACATTCACGCCCCTGATGTGATTCTTCGAAACGAAAAAAGAATTCTCCAGGAAGCAGTCGATGCGCTTATAGACAACACGATCCGCCACGGCGGAGCAGCAGGGAACCAGTCTCAGCGACGACCATTGAAGTCACTTTCGGATAACCTCAAAGGCAAACGCGGACTTTTCAGACAGAACCTGCTCGGAAAGCGTGTGGACTACTCTGGACGTTCAGTTATCGTCGTCGGTCCTGAGCTCAAGCTTCACCAGTGCGGATTGCCAAAACACATGGCCCTCGAGCTCTTCAAGCCCTTCGTTATCTCTGAGCTTTTGAAGCGAGAACTTGCGTACAACATTCCCGGCGCACGACGACTTATCGAAGACACTATTCCAGAAGTATGGGCGATCCTCGAAGAGATCATCCGAGGTAAGTATGTTCTCTTGAACCGCGCGCCGACGCTTCACCGCCTCGGTATCCAGGCCTTCCAGCCAGTCCTCATCGAAGGTAACGCTATCCAGCTCCATCCTCTCGTCTGTACAGCATTCAATGCAGACTTCGACGGAGACCAAATGGCAGTCCACGTTCCTCTTTCTGATGAAGCGCAGGCCGAAGCTCGCCTCATCATGGCCGCAGACAAGAACATCTTGAAGCCTGGAAACGGCGAACCTGTGGTCTCTGCAAAAATGCTTGATATCATCCTAGGATCGTTCTGGATGACTCGCATGATCCCTGGTGAAAAAGGCGAGGATAAATATTTCTCAAGCCCAAATGCAGCTATCACCGCTCACGACTTTGGCGCCCTCAGCTATCGAGCCAAGATCCACATCCTTCCTACCGACTCGGCAAAATATTCAGCCTTTGACAACAAGATATTCGAGACCACTGTCGGACGGTTGCTCTTCAACAGCGCGCTTCCTACTGATTATCCGTTCCTAAACCTTGAGATCGATGCCAAGAAGATGGTGGAACTTGTTGATGACCTCATCGAGAAGTACAGCATCGCAAACATTCCTCCGATCATCGACAAGATAAAGGAATTCGGATTCAAGTATGCAACTCACTCTGGAGTTACCTGGGGAATTGATGATGTGAAGATCCCTCAAGCCAAGAAGGGCCTCATCGACGCTGGCCGAGACAAGGTCATTAAAGTTGTCGATCAGTACAACGAAGGACTCCTCTCTGAGAACGAACGCATTCAGAAATCTGTCGAGATCTGGCAGTCTGTAAAATCAGAAGTGGAAGCTCTTATTCCCGCAACTCTTGGTCCAAAGGATTCAGTCTTTGACATGACCTACTCCAGAGCTCGAGGATCGCTTGGTAACCTAAACCAGATGGCAGGAATGAAAGGTATCATCCAGAACGTGTCTGGAGAGTCTCTCGAATTCCCAATTCTCTCTTGCTACAAAGAAGGACTGACCCCGCTTGAATACTTCATCACCACTCACGGTTCGAGAAAAGGTCTTACCGACACGGCTCTCAACACTGCCAAGGCCGGATATCTTACCCGCCGACTCTTCGATGTGGCGCAGGATGAGATCATCTCTGAAGATGATTGTGGAACCAAAGAGGGGACTGTCATCACAAAGAAAACCGCCTCAGGCATCGAAATGCCGCTCTCAAGAACTCTCAAAGGACGATTCCTCGCGCAGGATGTCGTGGATGCAAAGGGTACCGTTCTCTTCAAAAAAGGACACTTTGTCACTAAGTACGACGGAGAGATCATGGACAATGCTCACGTAGAAGCCGTTGAGGTCCGCTCACCTATGGCATGTAAGTCTTTACACGGAGTCTGTGTTAAATGCTACGGTGCTGACCTTGGAACGAACAAAGTGGTTGAGCTTGGAGAAGCAGTCGGAACCGTCGCTGCACAGGCGATCGGAGAACCAGGAACCCAGCTTACAATGCGTACCTTCCATGCCGGAGGAGTGGCTTCTGCAGCTGGAGACATCACTGCCGGACTTCCTCGTGTTGAAGAGATCTTCGAAAAGCGAAAGCCAAAGAATCCTGCTGCGATCTCTCACCTTGATGGTACGATCTCTGAGATCAAGATGTCAGGACACGATCGCGTGATCGTGGTGACACCAGAACTTAGCGAAAAGGTAGCAGGCAAGACAAAGAAACTTGATAACGAATACACAGTCGGACCTACCCGAAGCATCCTCGTCAGGATCGGTCAGGATGTGAAGAAGGGGCAGATGCTTACTGATGGTTCAGCGGACCTCGACGAGCTCTTCCGCTATGCAGGACGCGAGACCACAGAGAAATACATCATTCATGAAGTATCTAAGCTTTATGAGCTCCAGGGTTCAGCAGTCTCTCACAAGCACATCGAGCTTATCGTTCGTCAGATGTTCTCACGAAGAAAGATCCGTGCGTCAGGTTCTACCCAGTTCACCAGGGGTGATGTGGTGGAGATCTCTGACTACATGGAGATGAACGACCTGGCCAAGACCGAAAGCCGAGAAGAGTCCAAGGGAGATGCGGTCATCATGGGTATCACCGAAGTCTCGCTCTCAAGAGCATCATTCCTCTCAGCTGCGTCCTTCCAGCATACTCCTCGAGTTCTTATTCAGGCAGCCATCCGAGGTGCTGAGGACGAGCTCATCGGTCTCAAGGAAAACGTTATCATCGGTCGCATGATCCCAGCGGGCACAGGATTCCCAGGTGGATACAAAGAAAAACTCATATGCGAGGAACCGACGAAATCAAACAACGACTAGATATAGTCGAAGTCGTTTCTCACTATCTTAAACTCGAAAAAGCGGGCCAGAATTACAAGGGCAGATGCCCGTTCCACAACGAGAAGACAGCGTCTTTTATGGTGTCCCCAGGTCGCCAAAGTTATTACTGCTTTGGATGCGGGGCCAAAGGAGACATCTTCACGATCACCGAGGCTCTGGAAGGAGTTGATTTCAGAGAAGCACTGCGAATGCTTGCAGACAAAGCGGGAGTAGAGCTTGAACAGTATCGAGGCGAACCAAAGGGGGATAAAGATAAGCTGTATAGCGCCCTAGAAGACGCGACGCTCTTCTTTGAGACAAACCTCAGCGCAACTTCCGAAGCTCTTCGCTATCTAGAAGACAGAGGCCTTACTGGAGGAACCATCAAAGAATGGCGTCTTGGGTTCGCTCGGGATGAATGGAGAGATCTCTACGAGCATCTCAAAAAGCTTGGACATACTAAAGAAACCCTTCTGAAAGCAGGGCTCATCAAGGAGCCTCCTGAGAAAGGCAAGGATGCATACGATGTCTTCCGCGGCCGGATCATGTTCCCTATATTCGATCAAGGCGGTAGAGTGATCGCCTTCTCTGGGCGAGCACTTTCCAAAGAGGTCGAAGCAAAATATCTGAATTCTCCGGAGACTATATTGTTCCTTAAAAGCGAAGTGCTCTATGGGGTGGACAAGGCCAAGGACGAGATCAGAAAAAAGAACTTTACTATTTTGGTAGAAGGGCAGATCGACCTCGTCCTGTCTCATCAGGCGGGAGTAAAGAACACCGTGGCATCTTCGGGTACTGCCTTCACGAGCCAGCATCTTGAAAGGCTAAAGCGCTTGTCTCCTCGCATTCTCCTGGCCTTTGATTCGGATGAAGCCGGCAGAAAGGCTGGAGAGAAAAGTACCCTCCTTGGCCTCATGCTTGGAATGGAAGTAAAGATCGCTTCACTTCCCGAAGGTTCAGATCCTGCAGACCTCGTACAGAATTCACCTGATATGTGGAAGGACGTCCTTCGCAAAGCTAAGCACGCGATTGAGGATTCTCTGGATCATGTACTCGAGGATGAAAGTGATCAAAGAAAGGTAGGGAAGATGATAGTGAAAAAAGTCCTGCCTCTCATCACCCTGCTTGCAAGTTCGATCGAGCGCTCGCACTTCGTATCTCTTATCGCTAAAAAGTCGGGACTCAAAGAAGAGATAATCTGGGAAGACTTGAAGAAGACCCCGATCCCCACCGCAGATCTTAAATCTCCTCATGAAGAGGAACAGGAGGTCGAAGATGAGAATAAAAAATTATCTCATAAAGAAAAGATAGAAGAGCGGTTGAAGGAAGTCCTGTTGTGGCAGAAAGAGCAGGATGGCACGTCTGAAGTGGACACAGCCCTCTTAAGGGAAAAGGATGAGCTTGAGCAGAGGATCAGGATCCTCAATATAGAAGAAGAACGAGCCTTGCTTAAGATCGAATTGGAAAAGAGTGGGGATGAGAGCCTCGCAGAACGCATTGAAACACTTAATAAGAGGCTTGATGAAGAGAAGAGAAAAATGGTGTAATATAGGATATTAATGAAAAAAAGCAAAAAACAACAAAAGAATAGCCGAAAGCCGTCCAGCGTGAAATCGCGGGTCGCAAAGAAATCACCGGCAAAAAAGAAGGTTGTTAAAGCTAAGAAGCCAAAAGCAAAGAAGGAGAAAGTAGTCAAAGCGAAGCCCCTTACCAAGAAGGCCCAAGAAGAGAATACCAAGCTTGCCCGACTCGTTGCCCGAGGCAAGGAAAAAGGCTTCGTTACGTACGATGAGATATTAAAGGAATTTCCTACGATTGAAGAGAACATCAGCTTCCTCGACGAGCTTTATGAGAAGCTCCATAACCAGGCGATTGATATCCTTGAAGGAGGCGGGCTCCTCGAGATGCCTGTTGAAGTAACTAATAAAAAATACGCGTACTCGAAATCCGATTCTGCGTACGATTCGATCCAGATGTACCTAAAGGAGATCGGGCAGTATCCACTTATTTCAGGTGGGATGGAGAAAGAGCTTGCAAAGAGGATCGAAGCAGGGGATGAGGAAGCCAAGAACTTGCTCGCCAAGGCAAACCTTAGACTCGTGGTGTCTATTGCCAAGAAATATGCGAACCGCAGTCCAGATCTCACTCTCCTTGATCTTATTCAGGAAGGAAATCTCGGGCTCTTTAAGGCAGTCGATAAGTTCGATTGGACCAAAGGATATAAGTTCTCTACTTATGCCACATGGTGGATCAGACAAGCTATCACCCGAGCTCTTGCAGACCAATCTCGTACTATCCGCGTACCTGTGCACATGGTGGAAACTATTGCCAAGTATAAGCAGGTAGTTCGCCGTTTGACTCAAGACCTAGGACGAGAACCGCTCCAAGAAGAGATCGCCATGGAGATGAACCTCGATGTGGACAAGGTCTATCAGATCGAGAAGATCGACCAGTCGACTGTCTCTCTTGAGAGTCCAGTGGGAGAAGACGAGGATGGCAAATCTAAACTCGGAGACTTTCTTGCCGACGACAAGATCCTTTCGCCTGATCAGGAATCATCCAGACGCATTATCCAAGATCAGGTCAAGGAGATCCTCTCAGATCTTCCTCCTAAGGAACGCAAGATCCTTGAGATGAGACATGGACTTCTCGACGGCTATACTCATACCCTCGAAGAAGTGGGAAAGGTCTTCGGCGTCACCCGAGAGCGCATCCGACAGATCGAAGCCAAGGCACACGAAAAGATTCGCCAGCACGATAAGATAAATAGACTCCGAGGATATTAAATAAAAAGGCGGCCCGTAAGGATCGCCTTTGGTTTTGGTCTGATCAGTAAGACCCTGGCTAGATCTCGACCTTGTGACAGGCTCCGCCTGTGCGGATCCCATAGTTCTTCTCGATTCCGTGGTCGGAAGCAAGAAGAAGGCTTCTGCTGACCTTGTGCATGTTCGCTCCTGTTTAAGGAATGGGGTCTCAGGAACAGAAGCCCCTTATCCAGGATGTCATCGCGCATGATATTAGTCAAATAGAAAAAAGCGGCCCGGAAGGGTCGCTTTTATTAATAGAGCACGGCCAAAGCCACAAGGAACTGATAGACAGCTAGGCAAGCAACACCGAGCCAGAATATCTTCCAATTGAACTTCTGGCGATAGAGGAGCTTCTGGCAGACGGCGATAATGATGAACCCGCCGCCGAAGAACGGAAGCCACGTGATACCAGCATGGTACAGCACGTATACAAATGGTTCGGAGTCCATAGTTGTCAGGGACTGATGAGTAGGAAGGACAACGCCGCGAGGGCAAAGCACCCTACTGAGACGATGCGGAACATGAGCTTTCCCCCATGCTTGCAGCATGTGAGAGAGATGAGCCCAAAGAGAACTCCAAGCCCGATTGCCACAATGATGGTGATTGCTACCGCCCCCATGACTTCCTCCGGGTTCAGATCTCTGTTGACCTTACCTTGGACCTTAAGGTCCGTCAAGGAAGGCGACATGATAGAATTGACGCATGGAGATAGAGCTATTTAAGAGGTCATATGAGAACTTGAATCTGGGTCAAAAAGAGGCAGTAGATACTATCGAGGGCCCCACGATGGTCATCGCGGGTCCTGGCACGGGCAAAACGACCGTTCTTACCTTGCGTATTGCAAACATCTTAAAGAAAACTGACACTCCACCTGATGGGATCCTTGCCCTTACCTTTACTGAATCAGGAGTAGTCTCCATGAGGCGAAAACTGGTCTCGCTTATCGGACCCTCTGCGTATCGCGTGGGCATCTTTACATTCCATGGCTTTGCCGAAGAAGTAATACGAAAGTATCCAGAATACTTTCCGCGTATCGTGGGGGGAGATGTCGCCACTGAATCTGAAAAGCTCTCGCTCATTGAGAGGATCCTTGACCAAGGTGAATTTGATCGCATACGTCCGTTCGGATCACCGTATCATTATGTGAAAGGTGCGCTGCATACGATCTCAGACCTAAAACGCGATGCAGTATCTCCCGAGCGGTTCGGAGATATTCTCCAAAGAGAAGAAGAGAGTATTTTTAGCAAGGAGGATCTAAAGCACGAGAAGGGCAAATATAAAGGTGAGATGAAATCCTTGTACAAAGATGCCTTAAAGAACATCGAAAAGAATCGTGAGCTTCAAGAGCTGTATGCGGAATACGAGAAGGGCCTAGCAGCCGAAAATCTTTATGACTTTGATGACATGCTCCTTGAGCTCCTAAGGGCCTTTAAAGAGCACCCTGACCTCCTCCAGAGCCTTCAGGAGGAGTATCTGTACTTTCATGCTGATGAGCATCAAGATGCGAACCAGGCTCAAAATAGCATCCTTGAGCTTTTGAGCGCCTATTTCGATGAACCAAATCTTTTTATTGTAGGGGACGAAAAGCAGGCGATCTATAGGTTCCAAGGAGCCTCGCTTGAGAACTTTCTCTATTTCAAACATAAATTTCCTACTGCCAAGCTCATTTATTTGGATGAGAACTATCGTTCTCATCAATCAATTTTGGACGCGTCGCACGCTTTAGCCGAGCCTTTGCCCGGAGACAAAGAGCTTCGTCCTAAGCTTTTGTCTAAAGGAGGTGCTGCGCGAGGGTCGATCGAAGTGATCAGCTATCCAACTGAAATAGATGAGGCCGAAGGCATAGTTCGCTGTATCAAGGAGGAGCTTGAGAAGGGAACTGAAGCAAGGGAGATCAGCATCCTCGTCCGCACCAACAGAGAGATCTCAGATATCGGCAGACATCTACGCAACGCCGGAGTTCCAGTCACTCTCTTCCAAGACGAAGATGTGCTGGCTGATCCAGATGTAGCAAAACTCATGCTTCTTCTCAGATCTGTAAATGATCCAGAGAATGAGACCTTGCTTGCGCAAACACTTTTTATAGATTTCCTCGGGCTTGACCCGGTCGAAGTGACCAAAGCGCTCCATGAAGCAAGGAATGAGAAAAAGCCGATCATCGACATTATTAGTGCATTCCCAGAATTCTCTGAGAATTTCTCTAAGTGGGTGACCTTGGGCAAAAATAGAAGCGCCCTTGAAGTGGTCACCGCGATCCTCGATGATTCAAAGCTTGTGGAGCATCTGCTTACACTTCCGGACTCTGTAGAAAAGATGGCCCTTCTTTCTACCTTGTATCAAGAAATTGCGACAAGGCAGGCCCACAAGAAAGATCAATCCATCGAAAATTTCCTCGCAGATATCGATACGCTCGAAGAGCATGGAGCAAAATTGTCATTTGCTTCACGAGTAAGGAAAGAAAATACCGTGTCAGTGATGACGGCGCACAAATCCAAAGGCCTTGAGTGGAAAGTAGTCTCGATCCCTCATGTGGTCTCAGGACGCTGGGGATCAAAGCGATCAAATCTTGATTTTCGTTTGCCGTATCCGCTTGGCAGCGCGCATCAGTCGGGGAAGGAAGAGGACGAAAGGAGGCTCTTTTTTGTGGCTCTTACGAGAGCAAAGGAAAAGGTCATGATCACTTATTCAGCATCTGCCCAGGATGGCAAAGAATTAGTACCTTCGCAGTTCATCGAGGAACTGCCCAAAGAGCTCCTGGATGTGAAGCAGGGAGAAGATGTGGGGGCGAGTGCTCCGCTCCTCGGTGCTTTGGCTCGGCGATCATCGCAGGAGAACACACTCTGGGACAGGGATTATCTGAGAGAGACTTTTTTGGATCAAGGAATGAATGCTACGGCTTTGAATAACTATTTAGAATGCCCGTGGAAGTATTTCTTTAAAAACCTCATTCGCATTCCAGATACGATGGAGAAGCATCAGATGTATGGGAACGCAGTTCACTTCGGACTCTCGGAAATGACAAATACCTTGAGGCAAGGGAAACCATTTGAGCTTGAAGACCTCATCGACTCGTTCCTGGTGTGTCTCTCCAAGCAGCCTTTGACTAAAAAGGATTTTGAAGATTCAAAAAAGAAAGGCAAAGTAGTGCTTGAAGCTTT
>JAZKAE010000018.1:0-8956 GCA_040389345.1 Patescibacteria group bacterium | reverse complement strand
TCTCCCACTTCCACTCCGGCTTGGACCACCTTGCCACTTCTCTCAAATCCGAGGTTTACAGTGTACGAAGACTTGGTCGAACCGGTGACCAAGACCTCCTCCTCGATATTACCCACCTCAGCAGACACAAGTGTTGGTGCAGCTCCTCCCTTGGCAAAGCCGTAGACCACACCTCCTGCGATAAGGATGCCAAGGCATGAGAAAATGATCTGCTTTTTGGATAATCCTTGTATAAAGTTCTTCAGTGCGGTGATTCTTTTCATAATATTATTTGTTTCGTATGTCGCTGATTATCTTACCATCTCCGAGAGTGATCACCCGATGCGCCATCTTCGCATATTCTGGCTCGTGAGTCACCATCATGATCGTTTGCCCCTTCGCGTTGAGCGAGAGGAAATTTTGAAGCACGAGGGCAGAAGATTCTGAATCAAGGTTCGCCGTTGGTTCGTCCGCAAAGATGATCTTTGGATCATGTGCCACGGCTCTGGCTATAGAGACTCTCTGCTGCTGGCCACCCGAGAGCTGAGAAGGCAAATGATCCATGCGCTCTTTGAGACCGATCCTTTCAAGGGAATTTTCAGCCTTTGCCAATGCAACTTCTTTATTCAGTCCCTGCATCATAAGCGGCAACAGCACGTTCTCAAGCGCTGTGAGCTCGGGGATGAGCGCGTAGTCTTGGAATACATACCCAAGAGAATTGAGACGGATCCTGGTCTGCCTATCTGCTCCTACATCGGTCACCTTTTCTCCTTCCAGCAAGATATCTCCAGATGTTGGATGGTCAAGGAGTCCGAGCTGATACATAAGCGTAGACTTTCCCGAGCCCGAACGACCGGTGATAGCCACGAATTCTCCGGTCTCTACTTTGAAGGAAATATTATCCAAAGCCATGAGGACGGAGTCCCCACTTTCAAATCTTTTTGTAATGTTTCGTGCTTCGATCATATATTTAATTTCTACCAAGGATAGCATCCAAGGTATTTTGCTTCACCACAATACGCGCAGGTATGTAGCCGGCGATGAGCGTCGCGATGAGGAGAAGCCCTGCACGGATAAGGGTCGATGACAACTCCGCGACGAGGATGCCGTCTGAGAATGGGAACTTGATCGGATGCACATTGATATACGGGACCATGACCCCATACAGGATCGCCATCCCAAAGATGATACCAAGGAGCGCATAGAACATGGATTGGATCACATAGGCAAACTCAATAGCCGAAGAGCTGATGCCAATGCCCTTCAAGATCCCGATGTATTTTCTTCGAGTGATCGCATTGATGAAGATGACGATAAAGATCGTGATCGAGGCAACAACCAGGCCGATAGACCCGACCACGTTCCCCAGGAGCCCGAAGGTGTTCTTTATATCAATGAGGAAGCTTGGGAGTGCTTCGTCCGCAGTCTGGACGCGAGCCGTCTCCCCTACCCCGCTCTTTAGAAGGGCACTTTTGGCCAAAAATACATCTGTATTAGGTTTGAGTTTGATCGAGATCTCATCCACATTAAAGTCCCCTCGACCAATAAGGTTTCTTAAGGTCGAATCAAGCATGAAGATCCTTTGGTCCGCATCGGTCTTGGTCTGAATAAATCCTTTGACGGTCACTTCTCGCATATTCTCGCCGATCGTCAGACGTACCTTGTCTCCAATGTTCACTCGCTCAAGAAGAAGGAGCCCTGGCGCCTCGACATTCGTATATTTTTTGAGCAAGTTTGATCCAAGGATCACTGAGTCAGTATCAGAGGTGGTGAGATATTCTCCTTCAACAATTTTTGAAGAGAGATGGGTGGTCGCATCTTCTTTGGCCGGATCGATGCCTGTCACCAAGCCATTGGCTTCGTTCGATGCATCAGTTTCTCTAAGCTTTGTCTTGTATTCCGCTTCGATCTTTCCCCCCTGGACATAGCGAGGCGTATAGCTTTCTACCCACGGCAGACCTTCGACGATACTCTCTATATTTGTACTGTTTTGAATATAATCCTTCTTCGGCAGATTCGAAATGATGATGTCTCCGGCGTAATATTTCTTATAGACATCAGTCGAACCTTGGATGAGCCCAACGAGCACCCCTCGAACAACAACAAGGTTCAGAAACGTCAAGGTCATCACAAATACAATAAGGGCGGTAGTGGCCACGCTTGAACGCCTGACTTGTCTATAGGCGAGGAAGAATCCGAGGGAGGCGGACCTGAGAACAGAGGTTTTCTTGGGCATTACGCCTCATTGTGCCACGGAATAGGATACTTTTCGAATTCTTCGAGCTTTGTCTTATTAAAGAGAAGGCGGTGAATAGCTTCGCATTCCCACACAGGACTATTGAGTCCAACATGAGGTTTTGGCTCAGGAGGAAGTCCGACGTAGGTCATGATCGCATCGGAGCCTAGGTCGCTGTGCTTTTTGTCGTTCACAGGAGGCACAAGCCCGCGCTTTTGCATATGAGCCCAGGCAAGGGTGTGCATATCGACAGTACGATGATGGAGCGGCGAAGTTTTACCCGCTCTTTCGGCAGCGGCATTTATAAATGAGACATCGAAAAAGGGATTCTGTCCGCCGATCGTCGTGTCGCGCCTCGTACATACCCAATCGATAAAATTCTGAACGATATCTGCTTCTGTTTTCTTTTCATCATACACAAGCTCTTCTGGAGAGAGACCGTTTATAATAAGTGCCTTTTCATCTATCTCAGCTCCTTCCCATATCTTGCACTCTTCGAAGAATCGTTCTTCTGGGTCATCAAAATCAAGTGCAGCAATAGCCACCAAAGAGTGCCTCAGCGGATCTATGCCAGTAGTCTCTACGTCGAGGATTATCATGGATTGCAGTTAGCCGCTATAGTATACCCCGCCGACTCGGCCATGGCAGCTGTGGCAAAGAATACCTTGTTCTTCTCTGAGATCGTATTCTTGCACCCTGGGTAGTAATATTTTTTGCCTTTGCTTGAGGCAAACACTTGCCCAGTCTTAGAAGCCTCCGGGGCAGGATTCGAATTTACCCCAGAAACAGCAGCCGCCTCATTTACATAGGCCCCGCCTATGTATGTGGATAACTCAGTAGTTTTGCCGAGGGATGGGTCGAATTCGACCTTCATGCCTGAATGGGTAGCAGGAGCGGTAAGCCGCCCTACTCCAAAACCCAGGACCGCGACGAGGATAATAAGGAGCGGGATAAAGGCTCTTTTTATGAAGGAAAAGCGCTCTATAGGGCCATCCGCTGTGTACTTGATAAGTTCAGGCCCTTCAGGTATACTCATACAGCTAATTATATACCGCAATGGCACATAAAAAGTCAGCCGGAACAACTAAAAACGGGAGAGATTCCAATCCAAAATATTTGGGGCTTAAGCTCGCGCCTGGACAGTTCGCAAAGACTGGAGCCATCCTCGTCAGACAGCGCGGGACTGATACCCTTCCTGGCAAGAACGTCGGCATGGGCAAGGATCATACCCTTTTCGCTCTCCTTGACGGCGAGGTCACACTCTCCTACAAGCGAAAAACTCACTTCGACAACTCGGTCAAATTGAAGAAAGTGATGCACGTCGTTCCGAAAGCTGCATAAATAAACCGAAGAAAACCGCTCCTCTGGAGCGGTTTTTATTTTGACTTCACAATGAGAGTAAAGTGAGTTTCCTTTTCGTTCTCGACTCGAACTTTAATGTTGAAGGTGCCGAGTTCTTTGATCGGAGGCGTATCGATGCATTTAGGATCGAGCTCTATCCCCTTTTCCTTGAACAACATCTCCGAGAGTTTCTCCGGAGTAAGGGCTGCAAAGAGATGATTCTTTTCATTGGCCTTGGCTATCACTTCTATCGTGGTCCCGGCGATCTTTTGGATATGAGCGCGGAGTTTATTGAGTTCGGCTTCTTTGTGCTTCTGCTCGCTTTCCTTTAAAGATTTGATCTGTCCAGCTACGGCCCCGGTCGCTGGAGCAGCGAGCTTCTTGGGGATCAAGGAGTTGATAGCATATCCATCAGACACATTCTTCTCTTCGTACCTTCGTCCCAGTCCTTTAATATCCTTAAGTAAGATGACCTTCATGCTATTTCTTATTCAATATCTCGATCGCCTTATCCAGTTGAGGGTCTTTGCCGGCCTTGAGGTCTGCTTCAGTGCGTTCTATTTTAATCTCTGGTTCAATGCCTTGTTTGGAGATAGACAGGCCGTTCGGAGTGAGCCAGCGAGCGACAGTGACCTTCAAAGATGTAGTAGGAGTAATGTCCACGAGTTCTTGTACTGAACCTTTGCCAAACGTTTTCTGCCCGACGAGAGTGGCCCTGCCTTGTTCAGACAGCGCTCCCGCGAGGATCTCTGCCGCTGAAGCTGAACCCTGATCGACGAGAATGACGAATTTCAACTGATCCGTAAAGACGTTGTAACCCTTGGACCTGTACACAGTTTCTTCTTTGCCATTCCCGAAACTCTCACGAACGATCACTTTGCCAGAGGGCAAAAACCAGCTCGCCATGTCTATGGCTGCATCAAGGTATCCGCCAGGATTACCCCTTAGATCAAGGATGAGCTTATTGTCCCCCGACTGCACGAATTCCCGAAGCGCCCCTCGGAAGAGGTTTGGAGAAGTTGCCGAGAAGCTATAGAGGTCGATCTTGAATATGCCGTTCCCCATCTCCTTGGTAGCAATGGTGGGGATATCGATCGTGTCTCGAACGACCTTCACCTCAAAAGCTTCTTTGCGTCCGGCGCGCGCGATGACAAAGGTCACCGACGTCCCTTTAGGTCCTCGGATGAAATCAACGGCCTCATCAGTCGCAAGCCCGGCAGTGTCATGATCATCGATCTTGAGCACACGATCGCGAGGAAGGATTCCTGCTCGTTCTGCAGGAGAGCCTTTGATCGGCGCCACAACTGTTAGCGCTCCATCTTGCGCCACTACTTCCATCCCCACACCCTCAAAGTTGCCTCGAATATCGGAGGCGAAGAGCTCTGCCTCCTTGGGAGGAAAGAACACCGTATATGGGTCGCCAAGCGATGAGGTGAGCCCTTCGATCGCTCCCCATACTTTATCCTGATCAGTCACCAGCTTTGTGGTGGTAGCTGTAGCCACGTATTTGTCATTCAAGACATTCCACGCTCTCCAGAAAGGAGCAAAATCTACCCCTGAAGGCTCTCCCTCAGTTATATTGGTCACCCCGCGTAGAGGCCCCGTCGCTACAGCGTGTGATTCTCCAAGGTGATACCCAGCAAAGAACAAAACGACCGCCACAAGTGCGATACCAATTTTCTGTGCCCCAGGCTTTTTGAGATCCATTTCTCTGATTATCTCATCTCGATACTGCAATGGTCAACTAAGGGCATGCGTGTATAATATTTGAATGCTAAAGAAAAAATCTTCGAAGGGTGCGACATGGATCGATCTTGAGTCTCCAACAATAGAAGAGGTCACACAGGCGGCTGAGGAAGCAGGAATCCCCACAGAAACCGCTCAGGAATTATTGTCCCCAACTTCTAAACACAAAATAGAGTTCGGCGAAAATCATGCCTACCTCGTATTACACTTCCCTTCATTTAAAGAATCACGGGACGGCGACGCGGCGTTTGAAGTAGATTTTCTTATCACTTCTTCGGTCATCATCACCGCTCACTATGGACACATCGAAGCATTCGACAAGATAGAGGTAGCAGACGAAAGCGAGAAGGAACTCTTCTTTACCATCCTCGGCACCCTGCTTGAAAACTTTGAGCGCAAACTCTCTTCGGTGGACCACTGGGTTCGCGACATCGAGAAGAAGATGTTCTCCGGGAAGGAAAAAGAGGCAATCTTTGCTCTCTCAGAAGCTTCTCGACACCTTACCGACTTTAAAAAGATAACTGCCATCTATCCTGACGCATTTGAATCCTTGAAAAAAGGCGGAGAAAAGATCTTTGGCAAAAAATTTGCTCTTGGCACCAATGCTCTCGGTGAGCGATCTTCAAAAGCTTCTGCCAAGCTTGCCGTCCTTTCTGAATGGGCAAGCGAACTGAGGGAAACCAACAGCGCCCTCCTCGGGATCAAGCAGAACGAGACTATGAAGGTCCTCACTGTCCTCACATTCATTTCCGACCTCATCATTGGCGGAGCGCTTATTTATCTCGCACTCAATGGCCATTAGACTTTTTAATACGCTTGGCCTCGAGCTCCAAAACTTCACCTCCCTTGAGAAAGGAATGGTGAAAATGTACCACTGCGGACCGACTGTCTATGACTATGTTCATATTGGAAACCTCCGCTCATTTTGGCTAGCAGATCTCCTACGACGCACCTTTGAATACAATGGTTTTGAAACGAAACAGGTCATCAACATCACCGACATTGGGCAGCTTTCAGATTCAGACGGAGAGGACAAAATGACCAAAGGCCTCGTCCGCGAGGGAAAGCCGATCACTTTGAAAGCCATGCAAGAGCTTGCGGATTTCTACACAGAGGCCTTTATGGCCGACTCTGCAAAGATGAACTTTCGCTTGGCAGATGTGTACCCGAAAGCCAGCGAGCACCTCGCCGAGCAAATCGCCATGATCCAGGAACTTGAAGCCAAGGGGTTTGCCTATGCGATCTCAGACGGAGTATATTTTGATACATCAAAGGACCCACACTATGGAAAACTCGGTGGCACAGGAGGATCTGAATCGCGCATCGGAGAGAATTCAGAGAAGCGCAGCCAAAAGGACTTTGCTCTATGGAAACTCAACAATACGCTCGGCTTCCCTTCTCCGTGGGGCCAAGGATTCCCCGGCTGGCACATAGAATGCTCAGCCATGTCAGCACGCTATTTGGGACAACCGTTTGATATTCATACAGGCGGTATTGATCTTGCTCCCATTCATCATAATAACGAGATAGCCCAATCTGAAAATTCATGCGAAAAGCCTTTGGCTACATTCTGGATACACAACGAGTTTGTCACAGTGCATGATTCGAAGATGGCGAAATCCGAAGGCACAGGCATCACCCTGAGGACCATAGAAGAAAAAGGATTTTCTCCTCTTGCCTATCGATATTTCTTGCTAGGTGCTCATTACAGAACTCCTACGAATTTCACCTGGGAAGGACTTGAGGCCTCCGAAAATGCGTATAAGCGACTTAAAGTTCTTATGCAGATGTTCAACAAGGAATCTGAAGGAAAGGAGGGTTCGGTGATCAAAACATACAAGCAAGAATTTTTGGAAGTAATAGACAATGATCTCAATACCCCAGAGGCCCTCGCAGTGGTCTGGAAGCTTGCAAAACATGCCGGCGACGATGTGAGCTATGCTGATGCATATGCGACACTTCTCGATTTTGATCTAGTACTGGGATTAAATCTTTCAGAAAATGAATACGAAGTGACCCATGTGCCACGAGGAGTAAACGACCTCTTGCGAGAGAGAGAAATGGCCCGCCTGGCTAAAAACTTTTCTAAGGCAGATGAGATCAGAGCGAAAATAGAAGCCTTTGGCTATAGTGTCAAAGACACAGAAAACGGCCAGGAACTTGGGAGAATATAGCCCTTTTCTTATACACAACTTATACCCGTAGATTTCAACTTGGCCCGGCCAGAGCCTGCGGGGTATCATTAGCAGTAATGGCATACAAAACGCTCTCTGACATCGACAAAAAAGCCCTCCGCATACCTCCTCAATCTCTTGAGGCAGAGATGGCGCTTTTGGGTTCTGTGATGCTTCGTCCGGACTCCATATATGAGATCATGGACATCGTCGCTCCTTCGTCGTTCTACTTTGAAAAGAACCGTGTTGTGTTCGAGACCATGCTTGAACTCTTTGGCAAGCATCAGCCGATCGATTTCCTTTCTATGTCCTCTCGCCTCTCGGAAAAAGAACTTCTTGAGCGTATCGGCGGCAAAGCATTTCTCTCCGAGCTTACTTCGATGGTCCCTTCTTCGGCAAACGTAAAGCACTATGCGGAGATCGTGATGAAGAAATTCATGATGCGGCAGCTCATCGAAGCTTCAGAACATTTGTCCCACCTTGGATTCGATGAAGCGGGAGAGCTTGAGGAGATCCTCGACCAAGCAGAGAAGAAAGTGTTTGATATCACACAGCATTTCTCGACTGGCGACAGATTCAAAGACCTAAAGCCGCTCTTAGTGGAAGCGTATGACCGATTCGAGAAGCTTTCTTCGGCCGAACATGAACTGCGCGGAGTTCCTACAGGATTTAAGGCCCTTGACGACATCCTTGGAGGATTTCAGCCCTCAGACCTCATCATCCTCGCTGCGCGCCCTTCAGTCGGTAAGACCGCTCTCGCTCTCGACATAGCTCGAAAGACCGCCTTCGAGCACCAAACTCCTGTGGGGATCTTTTCTCTTGAAATGTCCGCAGATCAGCTCGTCGACCGTATCGTCGCTTCTCACTCTGGCACTGATGCATCGCTTATCAGAAAAGGAGTCCGGGCGCAGAGCGGCACGTGGAGAGATGACGTCTTCAAGAGCATCCGCGATGCCCTCGACGATCTCTCTCGTACACCTATCTATATTGACGACCAAGCAGGCAACACTATATTGAAAATGCGCTCAGCGGCGCGCAAATTAAAGATCGAGAAGGGACTCAAAATGCTCATCGTCGACTACCTCCAACTCATGGCTCCAACCAACACCAAGCAATCAGACTCTCTGGTCCAGCAGGTCACCGAGATATCACGATCCCTCAAGCATTTGGCCCGCGAGCTCAACATCCCCGTCCTCGCCCTCTCTCAGCTTTCCCGAGAAGTGGAGAAGCGCGGAGGCAAGCCAAAGCTTTCTGACCTGCGTGACTCAGGCTCGATCGAACAAGACGCCGACCTTGTGATGTTTATCCATGCAGAAGCTGAGGACCTCAAGGATGAGACTGGCCGCACCAAAGAGATCCAGCGCAAGCAGATCATCATCGCGAAGCACAGGAACGGGCCACTCGGCGAGGTGAATCTCGACTTCCACTCACGCAAGGGCACTTTCATCGAGATCGACTACGCAAACTACGGCAAGACCCA
>JAZKAE010000017.1:0-19638 GCA_040389345.1 Patescibacteria group bacterium | reverse complement strand
ACACTTTGCTCGAGAGCTTCGTAATAGAAATCTGTGCAAAAGATCCTGTTCAGGCCTCTGAACTCATCGGTGTCGAAGTGGTCGTAGACATCTTCGCCACGTTCGGTGCACCTTCTTTTCGCGACCTCGTATACCTGGGTCATGAACTTCGTTACTGCATCTGCAACCGCCATTTGGGTTGGAAGGAATGGCTTTGTCCGCAGAATCCTCGCCTGGGTTTCGCGGGTGATGAATTCGAAACCGTGCAGACCTTCCTGGTTCGCGAAGACGAAGACGTTGATGCCAAGCGGGTTTGCAAAGAGAGCGCGGACGACAGAGCCATGAATGCGAGTAGACATGAGTCGAGGGGCTTTAGGGTGGACGATCTTTCGAGGATACTACTCGCCGAATATGAATTTGTCTATATAGATACAAAAAAGCCCCGGATGTCGGGGCGAGACTTTTAGAGAGTCTCTACTCTAGGGCGTGGCGACCCTGCGACGCCTCTGATAGTTCCAGAGAGCGCGTAGGCCTCGCCAGGATTGTCGCCCGATGAATCGGACGAGTCTCCCGACGAGCTGCAGGGTCGCGCGCCACAGGTACGTGGCCAGGCGCCTGCTCGCCCGCATGTATGCAGCCTGTTGCTGCACCATGGTGGCGATCCCGTACAGAGAGAGCCACAGCGCGAAGATGACAACTGCAAGACCGTAGAACGCGCTCATGGCTTCTCCTTGAAGTATAGGGACCTGCTAGCTCAACTGCGGAGACCGCTGGATGAAGACCGGCAAGCCGGAGAGGAGATCGGGCGGACCCATCTCCTGATCCTTCTCAGCCATGAGCCGAGAGTGGTGATCGAATGCATCGTCGAACTGGCTGCGGCTCATCGGGAACGAGGAAGCCCAGAGCTGCTCGGTGATGATCATGATCTCTTCGGGCGAGAGCCTACCCTCGCTTTCTGCGAGCATGATCTCGGTCCGGGCTGTCTCCTTGGAGCCGAATGGCCGACTCTTGAGCCCGTCTACAAAGACGATGTGCCCATGCAGACGGCAGCTTGAGCACAGCACAAGGTAGGCGGAGGGGTGGATCAAAGGCATCTACAAATCTCCTGTTGTGGTTTGTGAATGGGGCGGTTCTGCCGGTATAATAGCATATTAGTAAGCTGTTGTCAATTTATAAATAAGGCTATACATGGGTAATTTTAGGAGTCCAAGAGCGTCAGTACATATATGAATGTTCACTTTTCCGCACGACAAAAGATCATCATAGGAATAGTCGCAGTGGTGATTGTCATCACTGCCGTAGTTTTATTTCGAGGGAAAGATAATTCAGTTGAGGATATCGGAGGTGGGCAGGTGCGAGCGAGCGGACACTTTACCTGCCTTGCGCCTAAGTCCCCAGGTGTGACCCCGACCTGTCAGCTTGGACTTGTGACAGATGATGCGGTGATCTATGGTTTGGATACAAGTTCTGCAAGCGCGATGTCCTCCTCGATCGGTCCGCTTGATGCAGTCACCATCACCGGAGAGATCGCAGGCGATGATATCCTCAGCTCAGAAACGTTCATGCCGTATGAAGTATCGCGAGTGATCACGGTAAAGGAGATCACCAGAGCAGAGGATTAGTGAGCGAGGGCGACACAGAGAATCTTTTTCACCCCAGCTTCCTTTAGCACACGCTTCGCTTCTCCAAATGTCGCGCCCGATGTGGTCACATCATCTAAGAGGATCACACACCTGCCTTGGAGATCTGATGAGACACTCATCGAGTTAAGAAGGTTGGCTTCGCGTTCGCGCTTGGTCGCATGAGTGCGAGCTTGGCTCTCCGTATGTTTGTGTTTAATGAGCGCAGTCGAATATTCAAAAAGGTCCGGAGCAAACATCCGGATCGACTCGGCGATCACTTCGGTCTGGTTGAATCCTCGCTCTCGACGCTTTTCATCTGAGATCGGCATAGGGATGAGGAGAGGGTGGTGAAAATTCTCAAACAGGGCGCGATCTGCAAGCTCGTGTCGCAAGACATCGGCGAGAATCTCTCCGGATTTTTTCGCCAGGGCAGTATTGCTTCGATATTTTATCTCCCAGATCAGAGTGCGGACGTCTCTATGTTTGTAGTCAAAGAGAGCGACGGTATGGTCGTCTATATCCTTGGCAGAAGGCAGAGCAGAAAGGAGTTCGGCCGAGGTGAGTGACTCTAAGATGTGCACGCGTTCGTCCTTGGGAAAGAGAAAATCAAGAACATGGTGCATGATACGAGAAAGTCTTTGCATACGTCTATCATACGCGAATCAGGATGGTATACTTGAAACACAATGGGATTCCTCTCAAATATATTTTCTAAACCTGAGACAAGCGTCCTCGGGATCGATATAGGATCGTCAGCGATCAAGATCGTCCAAATCAAAAAAAAGAATGGCCAAGCAGTGCTTGAGACCTATGGAGAACTCGCGCTCGGCCCCTATGCGAAGACGACAGTCGGCCAAGCCGTCGTCCTGCCTCCTGACCGCATCGCAGCAGCGCTCTCAGACCTCATGCATGAGAAAGAAGTGAACGTCACCACGAACAAATGCGGGATCTCGATCCCTTTTGGATCAAGCTTGATGACTGTGGTCGAGATGCCCGCTGTCTCCACAAAACAACTTGGACTCATGGTCCCGATCGAAGCGCGAAAATATATCCCTGTGCCCATATCCGAAGTGATGCTTGATTGGTCGGTGATCCCTAAAGCTGATGCGCCGGTCGAAGACACTCCGATCACGGGTCCTTCGGCTGGACCGAATGCCCTCACCCCCATCCAAAAGATCGATGTCCTCGTCGTTGCGATCCACAACGACACGATCGCCAGGTACACAGACATCGTCACCAAGGCGGGACTCGCCGCAGGGTTCTTTGAGATAGAGATCTTCTCTACGATGCGCTCGGTGCTCGACGAGTCGCTTGCTCCCGTGATGATCATGGACATGGGTGCAGCGTCGACCAAGCTCTACATCGTCGAGCGGGGGATCACCAAAGCAACGCACACGGTCAACCGCGGGGCGCAAGATATCACCTCGACCATCTCAAAGTCGCTCGGATTTACCCTCGATCGCGCCGAAGTGATGAAGAGGCAAGTGGGCGCAAGCGGAGAGGACGAGACGCTGACCCAGATCATCTCGCTTACACTCGACTATATATTCCAAGAGGCAAACCGCACACTCCTCGCCTTTGAGAAGAAATATAACAAAACTGTGGCTAAAGTGATCCTCGTCGGCGGAGGAGCGGCTCTCAAGGGTCTCCCGGCGCTTGCTAAAGCAAACTTTAAGACCGATGCGGTCCAAGCAAATCCGTTTGGCAAACTTGCTACACCCGCCTTTCTTGAAAATATTTTGAAAGAGACGGGGCCGGAGTTTGCAGTAGCCATCGGTGTGGCGCTCCGGAAGCTTGCAGAAGAAGAATAGCTCGTTATAAACATATTTTGTTAAAAGTTCTTTCTTGTAGAGAGAAATTGTTTTATACTTTGGAGTAGATGGAACCTAAATTTCAATCATCGTTCATCCCGAAAGGGCCTTTGACCACATCCGCATCGTTTGCCGCGCGCACTGCCGAGAGAAAGCAGGGCATTTTGGGTTATATCTCAAAGATATTGTTCGTTCTCTCGCTCCTTGGCGCTGTTGGATCATTTGGATATGTGAAATACCTGCAGTCTAGTATTAATCAGAAGACTGCAGACCTCGAAGCGGCACGCGCCACCCTTGAAGCGGATACCATCAGCGAGCTTGCTCGACTCAATACCCGCATTCAGGTCACCCAAAACCTCCTTTCCAAGCACCGTGTGATCACCCCATTCTTCGATTATCTTGAAAGCATTACTTACAAAACCATCAAATTCAGCTCCTTTACCTTCAACATGACCGAAAAGGGTCCGCTCATCACCATGAAAGGCCAGGCTCGCGGATATGCGGCGGTGGCCCTCCAGTCCGATGACTTTAGCAAGAGCAAATATATAAAAAGCCCCGTCTTCTCAAACCTCAACCTCGACGACAAAGGAAACGTGATCTTTGAATTCAGAGGAAGTCTCGATCCAGCCGTTCTCGCCTACAAAAAGGACCTGAAGCCGGCTGTTCCCGCGGTCCAACCTGCAGGAACTTCAACGCCTGCTACAGCTACGACCGGCACAAGCTCGCCTGCAACCACTAAAGCAACCCCCGCAAACGGGGCAAGCTCAACCCCACGATAATATGAAAAATTCTACCGCCGTCGTACTTATATTGGTCTCGATCGGGTTGTTCTATACGTTCACGAGCGATCAATATCAGAAAACCAAGGATCTGAGGACCCAAGCGGCTCGCTACGAAGATCTCTTGGCAAACATCGATTCTTTGACCGCGGCCCGAGATACGCTTCTCGTTAAGTATCAGGCAATGCCCGCAGACGATGTAGAACGCCTTTCTAAGGTCTTGCCTCCTTCGATCGACACGGTCAGGCTCGCCCTCGACTTTGACTCGATCGCAGCCAAGTACGGTATCTCTATAAAGAACATCCAGACAGAGAGCAAGGGCAACGACACCTCAGGAACATCAGGCATTATCACTGGGTCCAAGGCGTACGAGACCACTACCGTCTCCTTCGAATTCGTGACCTCGTACGAGAACTTCAAGCGGTTCATGCATGATATAGAATCAAGCCTCCGTATTATCGATGTGAAGTCGTTGTCGTTCGATACCGGAGATGCGAACCTTTCTACCTATAAGATCTCTATTGAGACCTATTCTCTTAAATAATATGAACGCACTTTCAAACAACAAAGGAATAGTGGTGCTCATCGTGGTGGCGCTCATTGGGTTTGGCGCATACAAGATGTTCTTTGCTCCTGATCCATCGCTTGAGATCACCGCGACAGATGAGAATGTCGGCGCAGATGTGCTTGAGCTCAACGCCAGCCTCCAATCAGTGACTCTCGACCGTACGCTATTCTCTTCGACCGCCTTTACTAGCCTCGTCGACTTCTCCACAGCGCTTCCTAAGCAGGCTCAAGGCCGAAATAATCCATTTGCTTCGATCGGTTCTGATTTTTAACACAATTCTAGATGAGCATACTCGACACACTTCGAGACAAAAAGGTCATTACCGCAGATGATATTCCTGTCATCGAGCACGAAGCCAAGGAATCTGGACTTTCGCTTGAACAAGTACTCGTCAGCCGTGGTATCACCCCTGAGAAGATCCTTGATGCTAAGGGTCTCGACCTTGGTATTCCCACGAAGACCCTCAAGGGTGTAAACATCCCAGGCAAGATCCTCGACTATATTCCCGAAGAATCCGCAGACCACTACAAGATCGCTCCGATCGGTGTGAAGGATGGCGTGCTTGAGGTGGGGATCGTCGACCCAGATGACATCGAGGCCCGCGATGCACTCAACTTCATCTCCTCAAAGATCGGGATGCCGTACAAGTTGTTCCTCATCTCGACCGATGACCTCTCAGCAGTCCTCGATATGTATAAAGGTCTCTCTGGAGAAGTGACCAAAGCACTCTCGGAGCTTGAGACCGAGCTTTCACAAAACATCGCTGACCAAGAAGAGAAGAATGCCGAAGCAGAAGGTAAGGGACCGAAAGGTGAGGCTCGCATCGTCGAAGATGCACCGGTGACAAAGATCGTGGCGACCATCCTCTCGTATGCATCCGAAGGCAACGCTTCAGACATCCACATCGAACCGATGCATGAGAACATCCGCGTGCGCTTTCGCGTTGACGGCATCTTGAACACCTCGCTCCTCCTCCCGGTGAAAGTACACTCGGCAGTGGTGGCCCGTATCAAGATCCTCTGCAACATGCGCCTCGATGAGAAACGAAAGCCTCAAGACGGACGCTTTTCTGCAAAGATCGAAGGTAAAAAGATCGATTTTCGTGTGTCGACCTTTCCTACGTACTACGGCGAGAAGATCGTGATGAGAATCTTGGACCAGGACAAGGGAGTGAAGAAGCTCTCAGAGCTTGGCCTCTCAAAAAAGAATCTTGATCTCATCATGAAAGCGATCGTGAAGCCGTACGGTCTTATCCTCATCTCTGGTCCGACCGGTTCGGGAAAATCGACCACTCTTTACTCAATGCTCAATGAAGTGGATCGTGACCACATGAACGTGCTCTCTCTAGAAGACCCAGTTGAATACAACATGGACGGTGTGTCGCAGTCACAGGTTCATCCGGAGATCGACTATACCTTTGCGACAGGATTGAGGACCACACTCCGCCAGGACCCAGACATCATCATGGTGGGAGAGATCCGAGACAAGGAGACCGCGCAGCTGGCGATCCAGGCCGCGCTCACGGGCCACCTCGTGCTCTCGACCATCCACACCAACAATGCCCTCGGTGTGATCCCTCGCCTCATCGACATGGGAGTGGACCCGTATTTGATCGCACCGACCCTTATCCTTGCCATCGCTCAGCGCTTGGTTCGCAAGCTTCCTCCTGGTGGAGGCAAGCCTGTGCCTGTTGAGGATTCGATCAAGCTCATGCTTGAGACCCAGTTTGCCGATCTGCCTGTCCAGTTTAAAAAAGATATCCCATTTGGGAAGGAGGTCTATGATGTGCTCCCTACTCCGGAGTGTTTGAACGGCACATCGGGCCGAGTGGCAGTCATGGAAGTGTTGTCGCTCGACAAATCGATCGAGGCAGTCATCTTGAAAGATCCAACAGAGATCGCTCTCACCAAAGTTGCTCGAGCTAACGGCATGCTCATGATGAAAGAGGATGCAATTCTCAAAGCGTTTGAGCGTGTCATTCCATTCGAGGAAGTAAATACGCTATAATCTATCCATGAAGAAGAAATATTCGATACTCATCGTAGATGACGACAAATTTCTTCTTGAGATGTACAAAAAAAAGTTCGATATCCTCGGACTTTCTCCGGACATCGCTGTCGGACCGCAGAGCGCTCTCGAGAAGCTCCGTACAGGGAGCACGTATGACATCATGGTCTTCGATATCATCATGCCGGGGATGGATGGACTTGAGCTCCTCGAGACCATCCAGACCGAAAAACTGTCTGCGAATGCGATCATGATCATGCTCACGAATGAGAGTGAATCTACAAAGATCGAAAAGGCAAAATCACTCGGAGTGAAGGGGTATATCGTGAAGGCGACGTCAGTGCCTTCGGAGGTCGCTCAAGAGATCCTGAACATTGCAGATAAATACACAACATAATGGCTTCCACACAACTTTTAAATCAGCTCATCGACATTGTCACCAAGGAGAACGCCTCCGATCTCCACTTGTCTGAAGGACGGTCGCCGGTCATCCGCGTAGCCGGGTTCCTCATCCCGCTTTTAAAGATCGCCCCGCTCACCAAATCGGACCTCGAAGAGTTCCTTGAGATCTTTCTTAGCGCTGAGAATAAGCGTCAATATCTGACTAACAAAGAAGCGAACTTTGCCTACAGCGTAGACGATGTCCGCTTTCGAGGAAATGCATTTTTGAAGCTCGGCAAAATGTCTGTGGCTCTGCGCCTTATCCAATCTCGTATCCGAACACTGGCTGAGCTTGGGCTCCCTACGATCCTTGAGACATTTACCAAAAAGCAGCAAGGGTTTTTCCTCGTTGTGGGTCCAGCAGGTCAGGGCAAGTCGACGACGCTGGCGTCGATGATCGAGATGATCAACGAGGAGCGCCTTGAGCACATTGTGACGATCGAGGATCCGGTCGAATATATCTTTGAGCCCAAGAAAGCTCTTGTTGATCAGCGTGAGGTCGGATCAGATACTCCCGACTTTAAAACTGCGCTCTGGGGAGCCTTCAGACAAGATGCCGATGTGATCATGGTCGGAGAAATGAGAGAACCAGAGACTATCGCCACGGCAGTGACCGCCGCAGAAACGGGGCACCTCGTCTATTCAACGCTTCATACCAACACCGCGGCTCAGACTGTCGATCGTATCATCGACTCTTTCCCATCGGATCAGCAGGACCAGATCCGTATTCAGCTTTCCTCTTCGCTTATCGGCATCTTCTCTCAGAGACTTATCCCTAGGATCTCTGGAGGTCTCATCCCTGCCTATGAACTTCTCTTGAACAATAATGCTGTAGGTAACCTCATCCGAGAGAAGAGGAGCCACGAAATCAATTCGGTCATCGAGACAGGCTCTGAGGATGGGATGATCGATCTTAACCGCTGTTTGGCTAACCTCGTCCGCACCGGAGAGATAACAGCGGAGAATGCGCTCTTGTATTCAGCAAATCCAAAGACTCTTGAAAGGATGATCTAGCCGACACACTCATGCTCTACCTTTATAAAGCCTTAGACAACACAGGAGTTTCCAAAGAAGGACAGATCGAAGCGATCTCGATCGATGTGGCTATTGAAAGTCTCCAGTCACGCGGTCTCATCATCGCTGAGATAGAACCAGCAGAAAAGGAGTCCTTCCTCTCAAAGTTCACGATCGGAAGTGGTGTCTCGAACAAGGACGTGGTGATCTTGTCGAGACAGATGGCGACGCTCTTTGATGCGCAGGTCCCAGCGCTAAAGATCTTTGCCCTTCTATCAGCCGAGGTGGAAAACGAACATTTGAGGAAGGCTCTCATTGAAGTTACTGATGATCTCCAGGCCGGCAGCTCCATCTCTAAAGCTCTGTCTAAACATCCTGATATTTTCTCTGATTTCTATGTGAACATGGTCAAGGCCGGAGAAGAAACAGGGAAGTTGAACGAGACGTTCAACTACCTCGCGGATTATCTCGATAGAAGCTACGCCGTGGTATCAAAAGCCAAGAACGCACTTATCTATCCGTCGTTCGTCATCGGAGTGTTCATCTGCGTGATGATCCTTATGTTCACTGTCATCATCCCAAAGATCAGCGTGATCCTTACTGACTCAGGTCAGCCAGTGCCGTTCTACACGGCTATCGTGTTTGCTATATCAAACATCCTTATCCATTATGGGCTCCTCGTCGTAGCCGGGATCATCGTGCTGATCTTTCTCCTTATCCGTTATATCCGTACAGAAGAAGGGAAGCACGCATTTGCAAGCTTTAAGCTCGGTATCCCGTATATCGGGAGTCTCTATACCAAGCTCTACCTCTCGATCATCGCCGACAACATGAACACTATGGTGCACTCAGGCATCCCTATGGTCCGGGCGATCGAGATCACGGCGGCCGTGGTGGGGAACGATGTCTACAGACGGATCCTCGAAGAAAGCCTCACGGCGGTCAAGGGAGGAAGTTCGCTCTCTCAATCCTTATCCCAATACGAAGAGATCCCAGGCATGCTCGTCCAGATGATCAAGGTGGGTGAGGAGACAGGAGAGCTCGGATCCATCCTTAAGACCATGGCTAATTTCTATCAACGAGAAGTGGTGAACGCCGTGGATACCTTGGTGGGCCTCATTGAGCCAGTGATGATCGTTCTTTTGGGCCTCGGAGTGGGTACGCTCCTTGCCTCAGTCCTTATCCCTATCTACAACATCGCCAACTCTGCTGGTTGATGGTTCAGGCCCCGACCTTTCAGTCGGGGCTCCGACCGGCTGCCGATGCAACCGCGTCGGAGTTATCCACATGCTGATATATAACTCCGCAGTATAGGTATATAATTCTAAGGTAGTTAAAAGTAATAATAATTATGTCAAAAAGATCAGCTAATCGAGGTTTTACCCTCATCGAACTCTTGGTGGTTATCGCCATCATCGGTATTCTTTCTTCAGTCGTTCTCGCATCGCTCAACACCGCCCGCAACAAGGGTAACGATGCCAAGGTCAAAGCTCAGCTCGCCGGTCTCCGTGCAGCAGCCGAGATCTTCTACGATACGAACGGCAGCTACGGTACTGCATACACCTATGGTGCGTGCCCTACGTCAGCTACTACTCCTACCACGAACACCGTTCTCTTTTCTGACACTCCATCAGGAATGGGAGGATACTTCATCGGTACCAACTTGTGGCCAACCGGTGCTAGCCCTCAATGTGTCTCTGTAGCATCAGGCGGATATGCAGTTTCTGCAACTCTTCCTGGAGCCGGAGGTAACTGGTGTGTTGACTCAACTGGCGCCTCAAAGGCAGCCGGAGTGATCGGAGCCGCAGACCCAGTCTGCTAGTCTCATACCTTCTGGTATACTTAAAGGATGATCGAAACGATCATCCTTTTTGTTTTTGGTATTTTGATCGGGAGCTTCCTCAATGTACTCGGGCTCAGATGGAATTCTGGCCGAGGTATCGGCGGGAGATCGTTTTGCGTGGTGTGCGAGAAATCTCTCCACTGGTGGGAACTTGTGCCTGTGATCAGCTTTGTGGGACTTCGAGGTAAATGCTCCACATGCAAAACTAAGATCTCGTGGCAGTATCCTCTTGTTGAACTATGGACCGGACTCATCTTCGCCACACTTGCCCAGGTGTTTGACCCAACTCTTGGGGTCACAGGGCTTCTCTCCTATCTCCTCTCTCTAGCTGTCTTTTGTATCTACATAGTGCTTGTTATCTATGATATCCGGCACAAGATCCTGCCGGATGAGCTTGTCTATGCAGCAGCCATCATCGCCCTTCTGCTCAGATTCCTCATCGGAGGGTCAGTGCTTGATTGGCTCTCGGGGCTTATCCTTTTTGGATTCTTCGCACTCATCTGGGTGCTTTCTCGCGGACGAGCCATGGGATTCGGTGATGCAAAACTCGCTGTGTCCATCGGGCTTCTCCTTGGTGCACCTGCCGGATTCTCATCGCTTGCGCTCGCATTCTGGGTTGGGAGTGTGGTGACTCTCTCGGCCATGCTCATCTCGCGTTCTTCTACTTTGTTTAGAGGAGCAAAAGGACTTACAATGAAGAGCGAGATCCCATTTGCTCCCTTCCTGGTGATCGGAGCGTGGCTTGCACTCATACTTCATCTTGATCTGTTCCATGTCACAACGCTCATCAACTAACCACGCTCGCCTAAAAAGTGGATTCACTCTCCTTGAGCTGCTTGTATCTATTGGGCTCATGCTCATTATTATTAGCGTAGTATTGTCGGGCCAGTCTACTTATACAAAAAGGGCATCGCTCAGAAACCTGGCAAACGACATCGCTCTGACCGTCAGGCAGGCGCAGGTCTACGGCACAAGCGTCCAAGGATTTAGACCAGTTGCAGGAAGTGCTGAGTTCACGAATGCCTACGGTGTGCATTTTAATATTTCTAACAATGTCGATCCTGCGGCGAAGACGGTATATACCTTCTTTGCTGATCGTCCTCAAAATGGTCAGCCTAAGAATCAGATCTATGATAGTGGTCCGAGTTGTCCTCCACTCTCCACTAACCCTGATTCAGAATGCATTGAGAGAAGCATCATCCCAGGGGGGAATCAAATAGATGATATATGTCTGATCACGCTCACAGGAGGCTTTACGTGTTCGAATAACTCGTCGATAAGCGGAGTAAATGTCACATTCCTGCGACCTGAAACATCGGCTAATCTTGTATTCATGGGAAATTCTGGCAATGCTCTACCATTTTGCACCCAAGCTCAGCCATGCAAGGGTGTGCGCATAAAACTTCTCTCTCCTACAGGCAACACCTCGACTGTCGACATCTATAAGACGGGCCAGATCTCTATCAACTAATATGAAGAAAGGATTCACACTCATTGAAATTTTGACCGCCGTCTCGCTTTTCCTCGTGATCATGACCTTGTCTATGGGAGCGATCATTGGGATCTTTAATGCAAACAACAAAGTGGGAGCCCAAAAGACAACCATCGATAACCTGAACTTTGCGGTCGAGGCTATGTCTCGAGAGATGAGGTTTGGCTCTCGATATCACTGCGAGACGAGCGCTACGGCTAATCCGCCATTCACGTCTCCACTAAATTGCATTGATACAACCGTACCCGGGAGATTAGTGAGCTTTCTCGCAAATGATGGAGTGACGCAGATCGCATATAGGTTTAACAATGGATCTCTTGAAAAATCTATGGACGCTGACCAGATGAATCCGACGTATACTGCAGTGACGGCGCCTGAGATCAATATCCAAAACCTTGAGTTCTATGTGCTCGGTGCCGGAGCAGATACGCTGCAGCCAAAGGTCATCATCAAGATCAGAGGCAAGGCCGGCAGGAAACCCTCGGACATATCGGACTTTAGTCTTGAAACAATGGTGTCTCAGCGGTCACTTGATAGCTAATATGAAAAAAAACCTCGGATTTACATTGGTTGAGACCCTCGTCGCAGTCGCAGTACTTGTGCTCGCTGTGACGGGAGCCTTCGCGGCTGCGCAGACGGGGATCACATCCTCGACATATTCAAGGGATCAAGTGATAGCCTTTTATCTTGCTCAGGAAGGTGTTGAGTTTGTGCGCAATATTCGAGATCAGAACGCCCTTCAGGGGCAGCCATGGTTGACTGGGTTGAGTTCATGTTTGTCTCAGCCACAATCGGGCCTTTTGAATGTCTGTACAGTTGATATCCCTAACAATCTGACCATCTTTTGTAACTCTGACGGAGACTTTGGGGTCTGCCCCCTCCTTCAAAAGAGCCCTACAACCAGTTTCTATGGATATAATTTTGGAGGGCCAAGCTTTGATACGATCTTCCGAAGGGAAATACAGATCACGCCGATAAATCAGCATGAGGTATCCGTACTTGTTTTTATGACATGGTATAGAGGAGGCACCGCTCGAATATTCCAAGCTCGTGAGAACCTCTTTGATTGGCAAACAAACACATGAGAGCTTCTAACCAAAAAGGCATCACCCTCCTCATCGCTATTGTCATCACCGGTACATTGCTCCTGGTGGCCTTGGGAATCGCTAATGTTTCTCGTAAAGAGAGCATCCTTATATATGCAGCTCGTATGTCTCAACTGGCCTTCTATGCAGCGGATTCTGGAATCGAATGCGCTATTTATTGGGACGTGAAAAATCCTTCCGGCTATAGTGCCTTCTCAACCACGACGACATCGACGATAGATTGCAATCAAACACCTCAAAATGTCACTAACCCTATCCCAGCGGTCGTAGGAGGTAATCCGAGCGGGGTTTCGACCTTTGTCATGTCTTTCTTGCCTAATCCATACTGCGCCAGTGTGACCGTGACCAAGAGTCCTAGCGGGGCGACAACCATTGATTCTCATGGGTATAATACCTGTGACACCACAGACCTCAGGCGCGTAGAGCGAGCGGTCAAGGTGACCTATTAATGGCTACTATCCCTACAGAGATAAAAGAACGGGCAGCAAAACTGCGTGACACTATCGATCATCATCGGTATCTGTATCATGTCTTGGACCAGTCTGAGATCTCAGACGAAGCTCTCGATTCGCTGAAAAATGAGCTTAAAAAGCTTGAAGATGAGTATCCGGAGCTCCTCACCGTCGACTCCCCAACACAAAGAGTGGCTGGAGCGGTGCTCAAAGGATTTGAAAAGGTGAGACATGAAGTTCCCCAATGGTCATTCGATGATGCTTTCACTGAAGAGGATATTCGCGCATTCGACGCTCGAGTGAAGCGAGGACTGAAGGAAAAGTTCAAGAGAGAGATCCAGCCCGAGTATGTGGTCGAGCTTAAAATCGATGGATTGAAGATCGTGCTTACCTATACAGAAGGGTTGCTTGTGACTGCTGCCACTCGAGGGGACGGCAAGGTAGGGGAGAATGTCACCCAAAATGTCCGTACCATACAATCTGTTCCGCTTAAATTGCGAAAGCCTGTATCGATCGTCGTCGAAGGTGAGGCGTGGATGGGAAAGTCTACCCTAAAGAAAATAAATACAGAGAAAAAGAAAAGAGGTGAAGAAGAGTTCGCCAACCCTCGTAACGTCGCGGCTGGATCCATCCGCCAGCTTGACCCGTCGATCACCGCTTCACGCAGGCTCGACTCGTTCATATACGACATCGCACACCTTGAGGGAGAAATGCCTGATACCCAAGAAAAGGAACTTGGACTTATCGCCAGCTTGGGATTCAAAGCCAATCCGCATTTTAAAAATGTACACAATATCGAAGGGGTGATCGATTTTTGGAAAGAGTGGACGAATAAAAAGGAAAAGCAGGATTATTTGATCGACGGGATAGTGATCAAGGTGAACGAACGTACATATCAAGAAGCCCTGGGTTATACAGGGAAGAGCCCCCGCTTTGGCATCGCATTCAAATTCGCACCAGAGCAAGTGACGACCGTGGTAGAAGGAATAACCCTCCAGATCGGACGCACTGGCGTACTGACTCCAGTCGCGGAGCTTCGGCCTGTGCTCGTGGCTGGCTCTACTGTATCTCGAGCGACGCTTCATAATGAAGATGAGATCAAGCGCCTCGACCTGCGTGTGGGGGACACGGTGATCATCCAGAAGGCCGGAGATGTGATCCCTGATGTAGTGAAGGTACTGACTGAGATGCGCACAGGCAAGGAGAAGCCGTACGTGTTCCCTACACATTTTCCTCTCTGCGGCGGGGACGGACGGATCGAGCGAGTGTCTGGCCAGGCTGCGCATAGGTGCGTGGACAAAAGATCGTTTGCCATGCAGAGACGAAAGCTCTATTACTTTGCCTCAAAACACGTGTTCGACATAGACGGCATGGGGCCGAAGGTCATCGACGCACTTTTGGACGCCGAACTCATCTCCACCTTTGATGATATTTTTAAATTAAAACGTGGAGACCTCGAAGCTTTGCCTCGTTTCGGAGAATTGTCCGTAGAGAATCTTCTCAACGCGATAGAGAAGGCCCGCAAGGTGACACTTGCGCGGTTCATCGCTTCACTCTCTATTTCAAACGTCGGAGAAGAGACGGCGCGAGACCTGGCAGAGCATTTTGCTACGCCAGAAAGATTTCAGGGCGCGACGGTCACAGAACTTGAGTCTTTGAATGGTGTGGGTCCTGTGGTCGCTCGATCCATAGTTGAATGGTTTTCGGATAAAGAAAATAAAAAATTATATGAGCGGTTGTTAAAACAAGTGACCATCCAGAAAGAAGAGCGAAAGATCGGAGGAAAATTGAGCACCCTCACTTTCGTGTTGACCGGCACACTTCCAACCCTCTCTCGAGACGAGGCGAGCGAAAAGATCCGCGCCGAGGGCGGCAACGTCTCAAGCTCTGTATCCAAGAACACGGATTATGTTCTCGCTGGTTCTGAAGCCGGAGAAAAGTATGACAAGGCTTTGAAACTTGGCGTAAAAGTCATATCTGAGGCCGAATTTTTAAATATGCTAGGATAAGGCCATGAATAAAGACGAAGTCCTCAAACTCTCAAAATTGGCTCGAATCGAGATCTCTGACAGCGAGGCGGAAGAGCTGGCCATGGAGTTCGATTCGATCCTCGGCTATGTAAGCGAGGTGAAAAAAGCGCAGGCGCAAGCGAGCGCACATGTGGAAAAACCCGCGCTTAGAAATGTGTTGCGTGCAGATGAAAATCCGCATGAATCTGGTATGTATACCGAAGCTATTTTGGCTCAAGCTCCGCAAAGAGAAGGGGAGTATGTGAAGGTTAAAAAAATACTCGGATGATCGATCTTTCAACTCTTACGATCAAAAGTGCGCGTGAAGCCTTGAAGAAAGGTGAGTTCACTTCTGTCGAACTCACACAAGGTTGCATTGATGCTATCAAAGAAAAAGATGGAGATATCCATGCGTTCCTCGAAGTGTTCGATGATGCACTGGTTCAAGCTGAAGAAGCGGACAAGAAAATAAAATCAGGTGTTGACCTCCCGCTCCTTGGTATCCCTTTTGCGCTCAAGGACAACATCACGGTCGCAGGCCATCGGGCGAGTGCTTCCTCAAAGATCCTCGAAGGATTCGTTTCTCCGACGAGCTCAACTGCGGTACAGAAACTGCAAGAGAACGGCGCCATCATACTTGGTCGTACGAATTGCGATGAGTTCGCCATGGGGGCATCAGGGGAGAATAGCGCCTTTGGTCCTACGATGAACCCACACGACCTTTCTCGAGTCCCAGGTGGATCTTCGGCAGGGTCTGCGGCGGCAGTGGCTGCGAACATGCTCTTTGTGAGCCTGGGCTCAGACACCGGAGGATCGATCAGACAGCCAGCGGCTTTCTGCGGAGTGGTAGGGCTCAAGCCAACATACGGGCGAGTGTCTCGTTCAGGACTCATGGCTATGGCATCGTCTTTGGATCAGATCGGCCCGTTCACAAAAACCGTTACTGATGCAGAAACAGTCTATGAGGCTATCCGAGGCAGAGATCCTATGGATAGCACGACGATCGATGATTCAACCCATGCAAGAGGAAAAACTTTCAATAAGACCATCGGCGTGCCCCGAGCATTCTTTGCGCGGGAAGGAGTAAGCCAGTCCGTCAAAGATAACCTCGAATCTGCGATCGAGAAATTCAAGTCCCTCGGGTATACGATCAAGGATGTAGAACTTCCAAACATCGGCTACGCTCTCTCGGTCTATTACATCATCGTCCCTGCAGAAGTGTCTTCAAACCTTGGACGATTTGATGGAGTGAAGTACGGGCTCCACGCAGAAGGAGCGAACGGCATCGACGACTATTTTAAAACCCGCGGAGCCGGATTCGGCAAAGAGGTCCGCCGCCGCATCATCCTCGGCACCTATGTGCTCTCAAGCGGGTACTATGATGCTTACTACGGCACGGCACTCAACGTAAAGGATCTCATCACAAAAGAGCTGCGTCAGGCCTTTGAAGATGTGGACCTTATCCTCACCCCGACTACTCCGACACCAGCGTTCAAATTTGGAGAAAAGTCATCACCCCTTGATATGTACCTCGCGGATATCTTTACGGTCCCTGCAAACATCACAGGAGCGCCGTCCATATCTCTCCCGAGCGGAACGGTCTCCATAGAAGACAAAGAACTTCCTCTTGGTATTCTCTTGACCGCAGATCTTGGCCGAGAAGACAATCTCTTTCACGCAGGCAAAGATTTCCTCGGAGAATAGGCTACAATAGAGACATGGCAGACAAGAAACCTGAGGCGCCGAAGCCTGACCACTTTGTGGAGATCATATCTCTACTCATTGCACTCTATTTTATCTGGGCCGTAGTCTCACGAATCCAGGCCCTTCTCGAATATTGGAATGTGGGATCATATGATTCTATCTGGGGACACATCGCTGCGGCATTCCTCGGACACGTGTGGCCCGTTGTGGAGTTTGTGGCAGTTCTTTTGACCGCGATCTCCATAGTTGGGATCACGTATGTAGTGAGAAAGACCGCACAAATCACCCAAGAAGAAAAGGCTATCTATGGAATGACTGCTGATGTGCATGAGGTGGATGAGCTTATCACCCCACCAAATCAGAAATGGGAGAAGGTCATGACCCACATCAATTCGGCAAATTCGGCCGAGTGGAAGCTCGCTATCATCGAGGCAGACATCATGCTTGATGATCTGCTCCGAGCCTGCGGATATCATGGGGACTCGATCGGCGACATGCTGAAGGCCGTCGAAGTCAGTGACTTTTTGACCATCGAGTCTGCCTGGGAAGCTCACAAAGTGAGGAACAGGATCGCCCACGACGGGTCTACGTTTGAATTGAACGAACGCGAGGCAAAGCGCGTCGTCGCCCTCTATGAGGCGGTGTTCAAAGAATTCAAAGTGATCTGAAGAAACTAAGTGTTGCGGGTACCCGATTTGCACGGATGCCTACAGGTTATGAGCCTGTCGAGGTACTGCTCCTCCAACCCGCTATCCCTATATTATACGCCGTCTATTGAGAAAAGCAAGATTTCGTATTATAGTGTTGCCCATGTCGGCATAGCTCAGTCGGTTAGAGCGTGGGACTCATAAGCCCAAGGTCGATGGTTCGATTCCATCTGCCGACACCCGTGTATTGTTTAGGATGTAAAGAATTGCTACAGTACACACGTTCCTCGTTTGCGGCTGTAGCTCAACGGTAGAGCACCCGCCTGTCACGCGGGAGGCCGTGGGGTCAGCACCCATCAGCCGCGCATTTTAAAAGTCCGAGCCTAGCTCGGGCTTTTTGTATAGAAAGTCTCATTACAGCTCTACGTCTGTATATACATGGACACGCTTGTGCATGCTGATATCTTTTTCTTTGTGACGACGATCGCTGTTGTCCTTCTGACCCTCGGATTACTGTGGGGGATCTTCTACGTCGTGGGAGCTCTCAAGCGCCTTGAAGTCTATGTCCATACGATCGCCGAGAATACCAAAGATGCCTCAGAAGAAGTGAAGGAAATGGGAGAAGATATCCGCGACAGCTTCCTGTATCAATTTTTATTCAAAAAAAAGAAAAAACAAAAACATGGCAAACAATAATCAAGACAAAATGATGATGGGAGCAGGGCTTGCAGTTCTCGCCGCCGGAGCGTATTTTTTCCTCGGTCCGGATGGGAAGAAACATCAGAAAAAGATGAAAGGCTGGATGGTCAAGATGAAAGGAGAAGTGCTCGAGAGGCTTGAGGAAGCCAAGGACGTGAGCCAGCCCGTGTACGATGATATAGTAGATACGGTCGCAAAGGCGAACGCAGTCGCAGGCAAGATCCCCAAATCAGAGATCCTCGCCCTCGCTTCTGATCTAAAGAGGCAGTGGAGGAGCATCTCACGGGGCTCCCTTCCAAAGAAAGCGGCCAAGCGTCCTGCTCGCTCAACTACCCAAAAGCCGAAAACTAAAACAGCCAAAAAATAATGCCGAATAAAACTTCGTTCCCGCTTAAATCCATGCTCGCAGTCCTCATCCTCGCAGGAGGGCTCGCATGGTATGTGTCTTCACAAGATAATACAGCGTCGCTCGGGGATATCGCATCCTCGACCCCCATCACTTCGACCACCACTCCGATCGATGTGCTCCCTGGATCCGGCGCGAGCGCTCCTCGCCCATACGGCCAGGTGAAGCTTCGTCTCGGCGAGACGGCGCGATTTGCGAATCTCTCCGTAACCCCGACGTCGCTTATTGAAGACTCCAGATGCCCTGCAAATGTTCAATGCATCCAGGCAGGGACAGTTCGTGTAAAGGTGGCCCTCGTCTCAGGAATGGGTACGAGTACGCCAACCATAAAGCTCGGAGAGTTTGCTACCACCGAAGCAGAGACGATCAAGCTCGTCTCTGTCGACCCAGTGAAAACCACTGGAGGCATCGACTCAGGCGACTACGTCTTTACCTTTGATGTAGAGAAGACAAAGACTTCGCCTGTCGCCTCGGGGGGCTGCTATGTGGGCGGATGTTCTTCGGAGGTCTGCTCTGATCAGCCGAACATGGTCTCAAATTGTCTTTATACAGAAAGCTACGCATGCTATAAAACTGCCACCTGTGAGCGTCAGGCTACCGGTCAGTGCGGATGGACGAATACCCCCACCCTTGCTATGTGTTTGGCCAATGCCCGATAGGAACCCGGATCCCGCTCGTCTGTACATGTGTAGGATTAGAAAATAAATTCAACACAATGGTTACTGAAATCAACAACAATCCGGGCTCGGGCAGCTCATCGACCGCGATCGTCGCGATCGTAGTCCTTGTGATCATCGCTCTCGCTCTCTACTTTGGGTTCCACAGAGGTGGGACGGCTTCCGTTCCGAACACTGTGGATGTGAACTTGAATGCAGGGGCGGGCACCGGAGGGGCTACTCAATAAAGATATAGAAAGATATAGATCCAAAAGTCCGCCTTCGAGCGGATTTTTGTATGATTGAAAAAGTCTATAATTTATACTAGTATTCGAGGACGTTTCGTTTGCCAAGATAGCTCAGTCGGTAGAGCACTTCCATGGTAAGGAAGAGGTCCCCGGTT
>JAZKAE010000016.1:0-26897 GCA_040389345.1 Patescibacteria group bacterium | reverse complement strand
CTAGCTGCGTGAGCCGAAGCTTACGGAAGCTGGACTGCTGGAGTTCTCCACTCAGTCTTGCCCGCCATAAAGCGAGAAGTCTGCATGGTGACGTCGTCAGTTGACCATCGGATGTATTCGAGGCCGGCTGCGTAGTTACCAGTGGTGAGGAGAGCACCTGCTGCTGTTCGTCCTTCTGCGATGAAGGTGACAGGAACGTCAACCGAGTTGTTCTGCGCAAGTTTGAACGCAGTAGTCGAGTTGATGCCGGTAGTCACAACACCTGATGAAGGAACGGTGAAGCTGGTGGTTGATGCACCCATCTGTGCAGCAGTGCTGTTGTAAGCACCGTTGAAGTAGGTAGCAACACCGAAGGTTGAAGATGCTGCCTGGCTTCCGAAGTAGATATCACCACCGACTGCGGTTATGTGGACGTTGAACGTCGCAGTAATCGTAGAGGTAGAGGTATTGTTCTGGGAAGCAGTAGCTGACTTCACGATAGTAGGAGTTCCGTTGAGTGAGAACACTGGTCCAACCTTTCGAACAGTTATGGTGTTCGAAGTTGCTGATCCGGTAGCGGTCACAGAGTCTCCTGCAGTGTTTTCTGCAAGGATGCCTGATGTACCTGAAGGGATAGAAGCAGTGAAGTTGGTTGCAGTAGTTGCTGCGCTTCGGACATCCGCCTTGAGGGTGAAGGTTACAGCTGATCCCTTAGGAACAGTGTAGTTCACGTCTGCGAAGGTGTGAGTTGTACCGCTCACTGATGACGAACCAACGAGGGTGTTACCAACGTAGAGGTAAGTCGATGATGCGGTTGCAGAACCAACGCTTGAAACAGTTGCCATGACGTCAGTCACGAGAACGTTGTCGTTGGTTGCTCGAACGTCGAATGAAAGAAGAGCGACTTTGTCGGCTTCGTTCAATGCGGCGCCGTTAGCTGCGACAACTTCCTGGGTAAGAGGAGTTGCTGCTGCTGTTGCAACAGTCAAGGTTGCGCTGTCTGCGAGGGTAGCTGCGAGAGTAGCTGCCTGGCTGATAGCGACTGCTGGGCTGTACTGATCGATACCTGCTCCGTCAATGCCGCGAACGCCATTGATTGGGAGGGTAACAGTGTGAGAACCGAGGTCAGTTGAACCTGTTGAGACATTTCGAGCGTCCACCTTAACGGTGAAGTTCTTTGTAGTGTCCTTAGGAACGACTGAGCTGAATCCTGACAAGGTGATGTAGTAGACGTTATCAGTGTCCTTAACAACAGTGTTGCTGTTGAGGTCAGCTGAAGCAACTACAGTTCCAGCTTCGTCAACGAGGTAGATCTTTGAGTATACCTTGTTGTAGATAGCTGAAGTGGTTCCAAGACCAACCTTTACGCGCTGGATAGCAATGTCAGAGTTCAATGCCTTTGCTTTGAAAGCAAGGACAGGAGCCATGGTGCTGCCAGAGTAAACGGTAGTGTTTGAAACAGTTCCTGCGGTAACAGTAAGGGTACCTTCAGCACCTGGGGTAGTGATACCACCAGTTGAGCCGGTTCCAGTAGTGACGCCACCAGTGGTGGTGCCTCCAGGAACGACTACTACTGCTCCGCCGACAGATGCTCGGGACTTAGGTCCGAAGTATCCTGCTGCAGGAGAAATTCCTGCTGCTGCCTGCCAAGCTGCAACTGCTGAACGAGTCTGTGCTCCGAAGTATCCGGTTGCACCTGCAGGGATTGAATATCCTTTGCCGATGAGCCAGTTCTGGAGAGCGGTAACATCTGCACCCTTGCTTCCGACGGTGAGGTCTCGAGTGAAGGTTACAGAAGCGCTTGATCCTCCCTGCATAGCAGCAAGCTGCTGTGAAAGGGATGCGATTGCTGCCTGGAGCTCAGCGACGGTCATTGCGCTTGCGCTGAAAGCGAAGCCCAATGCTGCGACTGATCCTGCAGTAAGAGCAGCGATTCGTGCGATTCTAGTTTTTGTCATTTTTAATTCTAAATTCTAATGCGCGAGTGTGTCCTCAGTAATTCTAAAGTTGTTGAGTAGCACTGCGGGAAATAATTGCCGGTAACGGATAAGCCTTCACCGGCAAGCTGATAATTGATTGCACCAATCTATTATAGAGAAGCGCAAATCAAACACCTAAATGTACTTGTGGATAACTCCCTAAGCAGAGCCCTTTACAGAGCGCTACATTGGGAGCTATGCCTCAATAATACTCTTTGTTTAAGCCAAAGTCAACCGATCTACGCCCTAGCTAATGAGTACCTACTCCAGCGTTTTTCCCCCTCTTTATGGAGGACGCCAGAGTGAACCATGGCCAAGAGCTCTCGCTGGATCGTCTTCTCGCTGCATCCTTCGATGAGCGGAGAAACGTCCTTTATCATGATCTCCTTCTTGCGCTTCAGGAGATTAATAATGATGCTCTGGCGACTGTTCTTCTTCACTGCCACAGCTCCGAACTCCTTGAAATTTGTCTCAGGCTTCTGTCCCTTAGGGGCGCCGGATGTGGTAACGGTCACATTCTCAGCATCATCCAAAAGTCCGGTATGTGAAATTGCTGCGGAATGAGACTCTACAGTTTTGTCTTTTATTTCGGGGACAATTGTCTTAGTACGGATCGCTTGCTCTTCACTAATTTCGGGTCCTGCGAGAGGACGTTCGGCGAAGAAGTCAGCTTTGATGTCTCCCCTGCTGTCGCCTGCTGACTCACGAGCAAGTGCGATCGAATCAAGAAGAAGATTAAATTCCTTATTAATGATCTCAAAGTTCATGGGCGACACCATGCCAGATTGCTTGGCTACGGCAAAGAGTGCCGTTACTTCTAATACGACGTCGCGGATATCAAGAACAGCCTTGTCTCGCTTGGGAGAAATTGTGTCCTTGAGGTATACACTTGAAGACAAAAGCTTGGAGCCGAGAGACCTGAGCTTCCATTTGAGGGGTTCAGCTTCAGGGAAAAAGCCTGTGATAAGGTAGAGCGCGGAAACCAGCTTTTGGCTCTTTTTAAAGATAAAGACAAACTTTTCATCTGCCTGGAAAAAGCGCAGCGCGCTCGAAAGTCCGCTATCGCTAGTGTTCCTTGTTTCTATGTGTCTCTGAGGCTGTGGTTCCATATAAAGGCCAGAAATATGACTTTATTAATGTCTTTTTAGATGTCCTTTAGATTATATCACGATTTGTCCTTTATTGCAAGCGACATAATTATAGGACATCAAAGACAGTCTCTGCAATACAAAAATCGCCATGGCGTGTTGTGGTATGATTCACGTAAAGAAACAGAACAATATGGCCAAAAAAAGAAAGGCAGGACGAGACAAAGAAGAGGAATCAAAAGATCCGCACATTTCAAAGGAGACCGCGAACGCTATACTCGGAGTCCTCTCTATAGTGGTGACAATCTTTTTGCTCATGGCTGCAGCAGATAAGGGCGGACCCGTCGGCCGCGGCGCCTATGGCGGACTCTCCTACCTCTTTGGAGTAGGTTACTATCTTGTACCCCTGGTCTTCCTCCTCCTTTCTATCTCCTTTTTCCAATCCAAAGAAAAGAGCTTCTCGTGGGCACGCGGTGTTGGGTCTCTTCTCTTCTTTATCTCATCCTTGGGGCTCGTTGATCTCGTCTTCCCTCTTCGCGGAGGGGTGATCGGAGGGTTCATTTCCCACCCCCTTCTTTTGCTTTTTGATTTCTCCCTTTCTTTGGTTATCGTTATCGCGGTCGTCATCATCTCTCTCCTTGTTATCTTTGATACAACCCTCAAACTCGACGTCCTGGCTATCTTTGCCCGATTGTTCAAAAAGAAAGAAATACCAGCAGACTTGGCTGTCGCAGAATCCGCAGCCGTAAACAAAGCCATGGCCGAGGCAGGGATGAAAACTCCGGAGGCGCCAAGAGAAGAGAAGCCTCTCCTTAAAAAGATCCTCAAAGACGACGAGGGATTCGTCCCCATGGTCACCAAAAGACTCGGCAAACCTTGGACACCTCCTCCTCTTTCCCTCCTTGAAAAGGATCGAGGTAAGCCTGGGGTCGGTGACATCAAAGCCAATGCTAACCAGATCAAGCGAACACTTTTGAACTTTGGCATCGTCGTTGAGATGGATGAGATCTCGATCGGACCATCCGTCACTCGCTACGCACTCAAACCTGCAGAAGGAGTAAAGCTTTCAAAGATCCTCGGACTCCAGAACAACCTCGAGCTCGCCCTTGCTGCACACCCTGTTCGCATAGAAGCACCGATCCCTGGCAAGTCACTCGTAGGCATCGAAGTGCCAAACACCTCAAAGGCCATGATCGGCCTCGGGTCGCTCCTCTCTGAAAGTGGCTACGCAGAATCAGACAAACCTCTCCTTGTGGCACTCGGACGAAACATCGCGGGAGACACACAGTTTGCAAACTTGGCCAAGATGCCTCACGCCTTAATCGCCGGAGCCACTGGTTCGGGTAAATCGGTTACTATCCACGCCATCATCAACTCTCTCCTCTTTAGGAACCCTCCGGAGAACTTGAAGTTCATCATGATCGACCCAAAGAGAGTCGAGCTCACGCTCTATAACAAGATCCCTCACTTACTCACTCCGGTCATCACTGATGCAAAGAAAGCTATCCTTGCACTCAAGTGGGCAGCAAAGGAAATGGATCGCAGATATGATGTCCTTGAAAAGAGCGCTGTTCGAGATATTGATTCGTATCACAAAACCATCCTCGCTAAGAAATCGAAGGAAGATGAGGCCGACCCAATGCCATACATTGTGATCATCATCGATGAGCTCGCAGATCTCATGCAGGCCTACCCTCGAGAGCTTGAATCGGCGATCGTGCGCCTCGCTCAGATGTCTCGCGCAGTCGGCATCCACCTTCTCCTCTCGACCCAGCGCCCATCCGTAAACGTCATCACTGGCCTTATCAAGGCAAACGTCCCTGCCAGGATCGCCCTCCAAGTAGCCTCTCAGATCGACTCGCGCACCATTATCGACATGGCTGGAGCCGAAAAGCTTCTGGGGGCGGGAGACATGCTCTATATGGGCGGAGAAATGTCCAAACCTGAACGCATTCAGTCTGCATACATAACCGAAGCTGAGACAAAGGGTGTGGTCAAATACCTCGTCGACACATACGTCGATGAATTGAACGATCAGATCGACTTTGCAAACGAGAAGGTCGACCAATCTATCTTCTCTGCCACTCTCGGAGGAGATGAAGCAAATGGAGACGACGATGAGCTCTATGAAGAAGCGCGAGAGATCGTCATGCAGGCAGGCAAAGCATCGACCTCATTCCTCCAAAGAAAGCTCCGCATTGGATACGCTCGCGCTGCCCGCCTCATCGACCTCCTCGAAGAGAAAGGTGTAGTAGGACCAGGTTCAGGAGCCAAGCCTCGAGAAGTGATTGGAGCAGCTCCTGTCTCTTCCGCGTCCTTCGATGATGAAGCCGAAGAAATATAGAGGCCTATGAGGATCGAATTTGCACCAAAGCATCTCTTCTACGCGATCCTTTTCCTCCTCCTCGTCGCCTATTCCCTCTTTCAAGCCCGATTCCTCATCCTTGGGCCAAGCATCCGGATAGACTCTCCGGCGGACGGGGCCACTGTCCCTACCCCAGTCGTCCGGGTGACCGGGAATGCCCAAAATATCGCCTATATTAGCCTTGATGACCGACCGATCTTCATCGATGCTAAGGGCAACTTTAGCGAGAAATTGATAGCAGCCCCTGGGCTCGATATAATTACCCTACGTGCGCGCGACCGCTTTGGCCGTTCGACAGAGAAACAGATACGTGTCGTCTACAACAACTAGCCTGCTAACCTTATACATATGAAAAAGAAAACACCAAAGCCCCCAAAAGAAATGGGAACTCGAGATGAATCCAAGAACATCGACGCAGCACTTGAGTCGATCAGAACCAAGTTCGGCGAAGATTCGATCATGATGCTCGGGGCAAAGCCTCGCGTAGGTATCGATGCGATCTCGACTGGCTCAATCGGACTGGATGCAGCTCTCGGCGTCGGCGGACTCCCCCGCGGTCGAATCATCGAGATCTTTGGTCCAGAATCTTCAGGGAAGACCACTCTCTCCCTCCACGTCATCGCTGAAGCACAGAAGCTCGGCGGTATTTGCGCCTTCATCGATGCAGAGCACGCAATGGATCCAGAATACGCAGGACGCCTCGGTGTAAAGATCAACGAACTTCTTATCTCTCAGCCTGATACAGGAGAGCAAGCTCTTGAGATCGTCGAATCCCTCGTCCGTTCAGGCAAGATGGACGTCATTGTCATCGACTCTGTGGCCGCCCTCACCCCAAAGGATGAGATCGAAGGAGATATGGGAGCTCATCATGTGGGCAAGCAAGCACGACTCATGTCTCAAGCACTTCGTAAACTCACTGCGATCGTCGCCAAAAGTAAGACCATCGTCATCTTCATCAACCAGATCCGTATGCAGATCGGTGTGATGTTTGGAAACCCAGAGACCACTCCCGGAGGTAAAGCTCTCAAGTTCTATACCTCTGTCCGCCTCGATATTCGCCGCATCGCCCAGATCAAGAAAGGTGAAGAAGTGATGGGAGGACGCATCAGAGTGAAGGTGGTCAAGAACAAGGTGGCTGCTCCATTCAAACAAACAGAATTCGACCTCATGTACAACGAAGGGATCTCTAAAGAAGGAGAGATCATCGCCCTCGGTGAATCAAAAGGCATCGTTCAAAAATCCGGCACCTCTTACTCCTACACCGGCAAAGACGGTGAAGAGATCAAACTCGGCCGAGGCTACGATGCTACCCGACAATTTCTCAGGGAAAATAAAAAGATCTCAGATCAGATCCTCAAGGACATCCGAGCCAAACTCGTCGAATAGATCCCCTTCCCTATATAAAAGAAAAAGCCTCGCACAGAGAGAAGCGCGAGGCTTTTTCTATGCGAGGCCGTCCGACTTATGCGCCGGCAGCGTCAAAATAAATATTCAATCTCCCCTGAAGGTTCGGGAACCACATGATCATTTCCCGGACGAACTCTGACAAGTCAGCACGCATCATGCTAACTTGGTCAAAGCTCGGGTCACAAAAAACGCACTTCCGGTCATCAAGACCGATGTAGAAGATTGAGTTAACCATGCCCTTTTCGTACCGGCCGTAGCAAAGGTTTACCATATCGTCTTCAACATACAGAGTCCACTTACCTACTTCGTCAGGCATGGCAAGGTTTCGCGGCCCTGAGTCCTTGAGTCGCCACTCTTTCAGTTCGCGGCGCACAAGAGACATCACTCGAGTGATAACGAGCTTCAGCTCGTACACCTTCCGATCGTGGACCTCGATTCCTTGAACAAGCGCATCGGCGAGACGTGGGTGATTCGCGATCTCTTTGACATTCATGTTGTTCTCCTTCCCATTGCTGGGATAACCCTTGCGGGCTTGGGGATGAGGATTGCTCCTCGTGGAGTGTAAAGAACTACCAATGTATAATATCATATTTAGTATGAAAAGTCAATTAATATAAAAAGGCCCAATAAGGCCCTACATTGACTTCCCTCCTCAAACCCGTAGAATATCCCTACTTATGGCAATGCTTGAATACAACGAGATCAAAGAACGAAAATATATCGTGTTCGAAGGCGAACCGTACGAAGTCCTCACTTCCCACGTGTTCAGAAAACAGCAGCGCAAGCCTGTGAATGCGACCAAGCTCCGCAGCCTCCTCAACGGACGCATTGTCGAACATTCTTTCCATGTCTCAGATAAGGCCGAAGAGGCAGATATCAGAAAACATGAGGTGAAGTTCTTGTACGCGAACAAAGGCGAGTTCTGGTTCTCTGAAGTGAACGACCCTTCAAAACGCTTCAAACTCGAAGAAGATATGATCGGCCCTGCGTCGAAATTCTTGAAGGCCAACACCCTCCTTGATACCCTCATCTTTGATGATGGATCAGACGAAGGCAGAACCATCGGTGTAAAGCTCCCTATAAAGATGGACCTCAAGGTCACCGAAGCGCATCCAGCCACCAAGGGTAACACTGCTCAAGGCGCACTCAAGTCGGTCAAACTCGAAAGTGGAGCAGACCTCATGGTGCCTATGTTCATCAAAGAAGGCGACGTCATCCGAGTGAATACAGAGACTGGAGAATATACAGATCGTATCGGCGGAGCAAATTTCTAAATCCAGAACACTGGCCGAAAGGTCAGTGTTCTTTTTTAATATCCAGAGCTAGACCACCGAGAAAAAATACTATCATCCAATAGAGGACGACGACGAAGGGCTCATGATGTGCAATAAATACAGACAGAGGAGCCAAGACTTTATAGATGAAAGTGAGGGGTAAAAATAAAGGAGTGAGAAAATGATCTGCAAAACATCCTCCACCGGTCGGTGCAGGGCAGGTCACCTTTAAAAGAAAGATAAGTCCTAGAAGAAGCGGAGCGAAAAATAGTCCTTGAACGGCACGAGAGATTTTCATCTTTGCATTATAACAAAACACCACCCGGAGGTGGTGTTTTTGTCAGCTTATCGAGTGATGTATGGAAGAAGTCCCATGAATCTGGCTCGCTTGATCGCAAGCGCGAGAGCTCGCTGGCTCTTGGCTCCGACTCCTGAGCGCTTCTTGTTCTGGATGCGCGCATGAGGGGTCAAGAACTTCTTCAAGGTATCAACGTCTTTGTAGTCGACGTATTCAATATGATGATCTTTAAGGTAATCTACTTTTTTCATGATTGGTTAATTTAGAATGGGATATCCTCTGGGTTGATGCTTTCTTCTGGATAGTCGATCGTGTCTATAGGAGGAGTATCTGCACCAACACTTTCAGGAGCAGCGGCTCGTGGTGCACTGTCACCCCCTGGTCGAGAACCGGCGTCAGCAGGCCTGGGACCAAACTGGATGCGGTCAGCGACGATCTCTGTGCGGTATTTCTTGGATCCGTCGGCCGCGTCCCACGAACGGGTCTGCATGCGTCCTTCTGCAAGGATGCTTGCACCCTTACGCAAGAACTGCGCCGATGTCTCCGCCTGTCGTCCGAAGACGACGACGTTGTGGTAATCAGTTGATTCCTGCTTGGCACCGTTCTTGTCCTTCCAGACGCGGTTTGTAGCTACAGAGAGCGTACACACCTGGATGCCTGAAGGGAGGGACTTAAGTTCAGGGTCTCGAGTGAGGTTTCCTATGATGATCGCTTTGTTGAAGTACATGGTGAGGAGCTAGTGTTAATAACTCTATTCTACCACGACGTCTACAACTGGTGCTGCCTCGGCTTCAGGAGCCTCTGCGGCCACCTGAGGCTCTGGGTTATTAAGAGCTTCTTCCCTTTCAGCTCGAGCCTGTCTCGCCGCTGCGAAAGTAAAGGTAGTCTCTTTTGGAACTTTGATAAGGAGCGTTCGGAGGATCTCTTCGATCTTGTCTATAGAGTTCTTTATCTCTTCGACAACATCAGGAGTCGCCTGAAACTTCATCCATCCGATGTAAGCATCGTCTACGACGTACTTGCGCGCGCCGACAACTTTGGACATGGAGTATTCGAGGTCCTGTAGAAACGGATCTTCGGAGTCCAGGGTTTTGCCCCCGGCCTTCTCGATGATAGAAACGATTGATGAGACCACTTTTGGAAGGTTTTCTTCGGGAACGCTTGGGAGTACGAGGTATCCTACTTCGTACACGACTGCGTCACGAACTTCCTTGTGGTCTTCTGTAATGGGCATGGTTTTATGCTTAATGGTAAACCTCAGCGCCTGCCTCGAAGGGCCTGCGTACAGAAGAGGTCCCACTACCCTACCAGGTTTAAAGCCCTTGGGCAACCCTTCGATAAACTCAGGATAAAGGTATGAAAAAAGCGCTCTACCCGAAGGTGAGCGCATATGTGAAGTGACCTAAGTCACGGAAAGAGCGAGGTCTCGGGCGACTCACAACCCCATATTTCACTAATCAGAACCAGTGAGTATGCGGATGCGAGTGCCCGGACCTGAAGCGCCGAAGGATGTGCGACGGCGCAGAACCATCTTCACTCGCGGGTCGACACGGTCTGCCCGTGTACCCGCGAGAGTGCCCCTTATGTCGCCCAAAGCTCGGGAATCAATGGGTCTAGTCTCCATTTTTGAGAAGTCACGGAAAGAGGGTCGGAAACGAATATTCCCCTTCAATCCGGCGGTACAGCGATCGTTGAGTCCTGCAGGGCCTCATTGACCACCGCGGTGCTTCTTCATCTCTTCTTGTACTGCTCTTACAGTATACACAAATACTGATTTTTGTCAAGCACTATATCCCAAATACTCGCTCTGCGTTTGAAAGTAGGGTTTTTTGGACTGTATCAAAATCTTCTCCACGAATCTCTGCGATCTTCTTTACCACCTCGATCACATACGACGGTTCGTTTCGCTTTCCTCGATAGGGCGCTGGGGACACGAACGGAGCATCCGTCTCAGACATGATGAATTCGAGTGGAACGTTCTTCACCACCTCATCATAGTTGCGGGCAAAGGTAATGACTCCCGTGAAAGACAAAGTGAAACCCAATTTTATAAATTGATTTGCTTCTTCGAGCGTGCCCGCAAAGAAATGCACATCACCACGAAGTTTCTCTCCATATTTTTCTTTCTGTTCTTCAAGTATTAAAAGCAATTCTGGATACGCCGAGCGGGAATGGATCATGATCGGTTTATCATGTTCGACTGCAAACTCAATCTGATCTATAAAAAGTTTTTTCTGCCTCTCTATCTCAACTGCATCATTTTTATCGGCGTGGAAATAGTCGAGACCGCATTCCCCGATCACTACTACCTTAGGACTCTTTACCAATTCTTCAAACTTTTCTTTCTCAAACGTTTTAGTCACATCATCCACCGGGTGTACTCCAATACACGCCCAGATATTGTCGTATTTTTCAGCGATCTCCACTGCTTTTTGTGAACTTTCGAGGTCGGTGCCAACAACAATTGTGCCAGTTTCTGTATCTACGAGCCTCTGTATAACAGCGTCCCAATCTTCAGCATAATCACCAAAGTTGAGGTGTGAATGAATGTCTATGTATTTCATTATTTGCGTGGGAAAAGGCCAGTCTCAAGCTTGTTCGCCTGAATAGCAGAGAGGATCCTGTCGCTCGTCTCAGGCAAGAAAGGCGTGAGATTATGTGCGATCTGGCCGAGTTTTTCTACAAGGCCCGTGATCGTGTCCGCATCCTTTGTCTCCCATGGCTTCTCTGTCTGTATAAAGACATCGAGCTCGGCGATCTTTGACCAGATATAGTTCACGGCTTTCTGATGCTCAAATGCATTCATGTGTGCCTCAAGCTCTGGATCACTCTCTGCTTGAATGACCACTGGACCTGAGAGGTTAGTCTCGGCTAATTTCATAATACGAGAAGTGAGATTCCCCACTCCATTCGCGAGGCCTGAGTTATATGCTTCATTCATGCGCTCCCAGGTAAAATCAGAATCCTCAAAGGTCGAAAGTTCGCGGAGTACAAAATAGCGAAGCGCCTCGTTGCCATATTTCTCCACCACCTCTGTCGGACTGATCACATTGCCCAGAGATTTGGACATCTTCTGGCCTCCAGAGTTAATAAACCCGTTTATAACAATGGTGTGAGAATTGGGAAGATCAGCAGACATGAGCATGGCCTGCCACATGGCTGACTGCTGTCTGAGGTTATCCTTGCCTGCGTATTGAACAGGCGTTCCTTCTTTCCAAAATGTCTCAAACTTCTCTTCTTCGGGCCATCCAAGTGTTGAGATATACGACACTAACGCATCAAACCATACATACATCACATGGTCGTCGTCTCCGGGGACAGGTACTCCCCACGGCATCTTGGCCTTTAGACGTGAGATAGAGAAATCCTCAAGGCCTCTCTCGACGAATGCTTTGATCTCATTGAACCTAAAGTCAGGCACAACGAATTCCGGATTATTCTTGTATAGCTCGAGAAGGGGTTTCTGATAATTCGAAAATCTAAAGAAATAGTTCTCCTCTTCGCGGATCTCAAGATCAAGGTTCGGATGGATGAGGCAGTGGCCATTCTCGATCTCTGAATCCGTCTTCTCAAGCTCGCACCCTACGCAGTACTTGATCGAATATTCTTTTTTATAAATATCGCCTTTGGCCTCTACCCTCTTCCAGAATTCTTGAGCAGCATGAATATGCGTATCGTCCGTAGTACGAATAAAATTAATATCTGAACTAATGCCCAAAAGCGGAATAAGATTCTTAAATTTCTCCGCATAACCATCCACATACGCCTGGACATCCCGGCCTGACTCGACGGCTTTCTGCCAGATCTTCTGACCATGTTCATCCGTGCCCGTATTAAAGAACACATCGAACCCCTTCTGCTTTTTCCATCTGGCGATCGCGTCTGCGCGGATTATCTCCATGGCAAAACCGATGTGAGGTTCTGAGTTCACATACGGCAAGGTTGTCGTGATATAGAAACTTTTTTTCTCCATTATGGTAATGAGTATCTAGGACTGTGAATGCTCGTGCGCTTGCATGCGAGCAACCTTCTCTTGCTCAAGGTCTGAGAAGAATTCCATGAGGATGGTGGCCACAGGCACCGAAATGACAATACCGAGGAATCCTCCAAGCGACCCTCCGACGAGGAGCGCGAGGATCGATACCATCGGAGGCACGCCGACCACCTTCTTCACCACCAAAGGATAGATAAGCTGGTTCTCGAACTGATGGATGATGAGAAAGAGTCCAGCAACAACAAGTGCCTGGGTCATCCCGCCTCCAGAGAAGCCAATAAGGATCGCGGGGATCGCTGCGATGATCGGACCGAAAAGAGGGATGATCTCAAGCATGCCTGCGGCAACGGCCAAAAGGAGCGCATGCTCCACACCAACAAGAAGAAGTCCGAGGTAGGTGAGCACCATGATGATCGCAGCCAGGAGAAGCTGGCCCTGCATCCAAAGGCCTATCTTTGTCTGAGATCGTCTCCACAGGTCTGCGATATATTTCTCCTGTTTCCAAGGAGTGATCACTCGAAGGAATTTCCCTACTCCATCTTCTTGTACCGCAAGGTAGAACGACAAGATAATAATGAGAATGAAGCTAAACACTCCGCCGAAGATAAATGAGACCGAAGAAAATGCTCCATGCGAGAACGAGGAGACAAAGGTGTTGAGGTGTCCGACTATGTCAGGAACAGAGATCGAATTGGAGACACTTCCGAACAACGAACTTGATCCAAAGGCGTTTGAGAAGGCTGGGTCGTTGGCTATGGCATTCGAATACTCTGGGAACATGCGGATAAAGTTCGAAAGCTCACCGACGAGGGGCAAGAAGAGAAAATAGAACACTCCCGCAAAAAGGACTGCAGTGACCACATAGAGCCCGAGGATGGTCGCCAGGCGAGGCATCTTGTGCCTTTTGGCCCAGATAGCCACAGGTTCGACCGACGAAGCGATCACTATCGCGGTCAAAAAGACCATTAAAAGGTCTCGGATCACAAAGAGTGCGAGGGTAAGGCATACGACCAATACCCCTCTCACCCATGACCCGGTAGAGATGATCATGGTGCGCCTTTCAGCCTCTCGTCTGCGTTCGAGTTCGTGATTCATAGCCGAATAATAGCACTGTTTTTAGTTTTTAACAGATGAAAGCTTTAGAGTCTTTTTGAGAAGTTTGGCATCCTTGGCTCGGCCGATAAGGGCGAGGTTGAGCTTCTCATCCTTGAAGATCTCCCGAGCTAGCTTTCGAATATCCTCTGCCTTAACCTTCTCGATCTCTGCTTTCACTTCTTCTGGAGTCTTTAATTTTCTCTTGAACACCTCTTGGAAGCCATAGAACTCAGCAAGGGAGTCTGAGGTCTCAAGGCCGAGAAAGAGGTTCCCGATCATATAGTCCTTGATCTTTCTCAACTCTTCGACACTCACGAGTTCCTCGGTCAGGCGCTTACACTCTTTGAGGAGAACATTAACCACTTCGATAAGTCTCTTGTCCTCTATGCCCGTCCCTATAGCAATGAATCCCCCATCGGTCGTTTCTTCAGGATATGAGTAGACGTAATAGCACGCACCCATCTCATCTCTGAGCTTGTGGAACAGTCGCGAAGACATGCCGGCACTCAACACTCCATTCAACACTGATAGAGTTTCGTTTCGCTTGTCGTACATATCAAATGTTCGAAAGCCAAGGATAAGATGAGTCTGGTCGGTATCTTTTTTCTTGATGAGAACTTTTGGAGCTTTTTGAGCTTCAGAGAGCGCAAGTTTGGTGTGTTTTTTATCAGTAGAAATATTCTTGAACGCTTTCTCGATCATTTTGAATGTCTTTTCCGGATCCACCTTTCCTGCGACCACCACCGTGGTAGCCTTGGCTACATAATGTTTCTTCCTATATTCGACAAAATCTTCTCGCTTCATCTTCTGGATATTCTTTCTGGGCCCAAGGATGGTCCATCCGGCTGGCTGATCGCCGTACATGAGGTCCTTAAAAACAGAGTGGATCAGCTTTTGAGGATTATCCTCTTTCATGCTGATCTCTTGGATTATCACACCTTTTTCTTTCTGCATATCCGCTTCTGGGAAAATGGGATCAAGGTACATGTCAGAGATGATATCGATCATCTCGGGGAGCTTCGAGCTTTCTGCTTTGGTGTAGTATCCCGTTACTTCATCGCTGGTAAAAGCGTTTGATTGAGCACCTAGTCCATCAAGTTCGCTGTTGATCACCAAGGAGCTCGGACGTTTGGTCGTCCCTTTAAAGCACATATGTTCGAGGAAATGAGAAATGCCGTTCTTGTCCTTAGTTTCGTATTTTGACCCCGCTTCTACTAAGGCGAGCACGGTCGCTGTGTGGGTATCTTTTAAAGGCACGACCATCACTCTCATTCCGTTCTTCAGAACTTTCTTTTTGTATTGCATAGGAAGCTAAGGATAGCTTACTTTAAGACGTCCTTCAAATCCGATACCTTCACGCGCTTTTGCTCTCCTGTATCTCGATCTCGAACGGTCACGGTATCCTTGAGCTCTGGATTTTCACCAAGCGTGTCAAAGTCGATGGTCACGCAGAATGGCGTACCGATCTCATCCTGTCTCCTGTATCGCTTGCCGATGTTTCCATTGTCATCAAAAACCGTATTATCGAATTCTTCTGAAAGGAACGAGCGGATCTCTCGAGCCTTGGCGACAAGCTCTGGCTTATTTTTCAAAAGGGGAAAGACCGCCACTCGAACTGGTGCAAGATGCTTTGGGAATTTCAAAAATACACGGGGCTCTCCGCCGAGTTCATCTTCTGTATACGCCTCATTGAGTACCGCAAGCACTGCTCGCTCAACACCGAACGATGGTTCGATCACAAACGGCACTACCCTTTCTTTAGTCTCTTCATCAAAATATTCCAAAGGCACGCCGCTTGCGCTCGAGTGATTCTTCAGATCAAAGTCTGTTCGGCATGCGAGGCCCGAGAGCTCGTTCTGTCCAAAAGGATAGTCATATTCGAAGTCGACAGTACGCACCGAGTAATGAGCGCGGTCGCCGTCCCCTATCTCCACCTCATGAACGTTCGATAACCCGAGAAGACTGATCCAGAGTCGCACGCCGTCTCTCCATTTCTCAAATTCCTCTTGCCATGAATCCGGCTTCACAAAATATTCGATCTCCATCTGCTCAAGCTCTCGGACACGGAATATAAAATCACGAGGGGCGATCTCATTTCGAAAGGCCTTGCCGATCTGCGCGATGCCAAACGGAAGTTTGGGATGGAACGAATCCATCACATTCTTGAAGTTCACAAATATACCCTGGGCTGTCTCTGGCCTGAGGTATGAGACGGCCGACGCTTCTTCACTCGCGCCGATCTGGGTCTTAAACATCATGTTGAACTGCTTTGGCTCTCCGAGCTTACCGCCGCACTCTGGACATTTTTCTTTGTCCTCAAGATGATCCGCTCGGAAGCGCCTTTTGCACTTCTCACATTCAACCAAAGGGTCAGAGAATCCAGCCACGTGACCGGAAGCTTCCCATACTTTGCCATTCATTAAGATGGCCGCATCGACCCCGTAGACGTTGTCACGCTTGGACACAAAGGTCTTCCACCACAGATCAGTGATGTTTTTCTTGAGAGTGATGCCGAGCGGGCCGTAGTCCCAGGTGCCCGCCAGTCCACCATAGATCTCCGAGCCTTGAAAGATAAATCCTCTCCTCTTCGCAAGGGAGATGAGCTTTTCCATCAGCTCGGGATTTTTGTCTGCCATGGGGCTATCTTACCGCAAAGAAGCTATTTCACAACCAGGTCGTCTCCTTGGACAAACGCTGGATCTGAGGTAATGCGAGTAGTGACTGCAGGCAAGGTGAAGCGCACGTTCGAATTAGTAAAGGAGTCAGTTCCACTAAAGGCGAGATTTGAGACAAGGACGGGAGAAGACCCGATCTGGCCGATAGAAGGGTTCAAAGAGACTTGAAAGATGGCTTCCGGTGCTTTGGTCGAGAAGCCTGCTCCAGACACAAGCTTGTCGGCGCTCCAGGTGAAGATATTTTTTTCTGGATCGTAGGAGATCTCCCCACCGGTCACACTCGTCTTGTCTGTCCAGGTGACATTGGGACCAAGCTTGCCTGTAACCACCGGCAACGCTATGTCATTTTGAGTATTACCAAGATCAAGGACTATGGTGTATGTGGTCGGCTTCTCTGCCTTCGGAGGAACTCCTCCAGTATTCTTGAACGGCCCACGTGAGTAGAGCGCTCTGGCAGTCAGAGTCACTTCAGAGGCCACCTTGACCGAATTTGAAGCTGAGGCCGTCAGGATGCTGTGGCTGTCTCCGCTTGCAGGGTCAGCACTGAATCGTGTGCTCACTGACATCTCGTTGTTCTTGGCCCCTGCTGGTAGCGAAGCCAAAGACGAAAAGAGGAAAGAAACTTCTCCGGATTCTCCGGGTGAAAGAGTTTGAAGATCGGGGTCATTCGAAGAATTCCATTCAATAGTATTGTTGCTCGAATTATAAAATCCTCCTTTGTCTGCCTGGATAGTAAAGCGGTCAAGCGCAGCGCCCGAGAGAGTCACTTGAATGCGCCCATTCGATGTATTGGTCGGCAGATTATTCTTATACACCACCCTGCCCTGGATCTGTTTGCCTGCCGGAGCGATATATGAAGAAGTGTTTTCGCCATTGAGTGTTACCGCAAGCCCAAGCGACGAGCGGGAGATCTGTATGGTCTGTGTAGAGAGAGAAAGGGTGCTCTCAAATTTATTCGGATCATCGGTCTTCCCTACGCCAGAATAAAACCTAAATGTGCGCTCCTCCTGATTCTCCCCGGAGATGATACCTTTGATAACGATCTCTCTTTTCTCCCCTGGCGCGAGATCTCCGAGTGACCAAATATTATCTCCACTCGACGCAGTAGGCACAGCACTGGAGACAGAAAAACCATATGGATATTCTCCGCGAATGAGTACATCTTTCAAAATCTCGCTTGAGTTAGCGAGAATGGTGATCTTGGTCTGAAATGTGTCGCCTGAGGTAACGGTCGGCGGCTGATCAACGGTCATGGTAACCGGTGCCGAGCCGATCGAGATGTCGTATGATTTTTGCTTGGAGAAGATCGCGTTTGATCCTTGGACCCTATATTCAAGGCTGATCGTGATGGTCTTTACATCTCCCTTTTGTCCAAAAAGGATAGCTCGTTCGGTTCGTGTAGCCGATGCACCAGCGGCGACAGGTCCAACCGCCACCTTGTCCTTGCTCAAGGCCTTGGTCGCATCTTCGGCAGAACGGGTACCTTCGGGATATTGGACGATCATGTTTACCATAGTGAGATCGGCATTGTTCTTGTTCGAGATCGTCACCCCGAGCTCAAGTGGAGCACCGGCAGCCACAGACACTGGCCCGAGCACCGAGACATCTACGTTCTTTGAGGAGATAAGATTCCCTCCGGCCAGATAAATATAGCCCGCCACCGCAGCAGCAGCGAGACAAAATATAAGGGCAAATGTGAACATCTTGGCCATGACCGGATGGTTCTCGTTCTTGCGGCGGTCTTCTTTGATCATGTCGTCGAGTGATGGAGTATTAAATGATTCGCTGACTGCGGGCGCGTCCCCCGATTCTAAAGGAGTGCGCCGATCGTTCGGGGCCTGGTAACGCGTACGCGAATAGAGGGATTCGTTCAATTTGTCTATTTTGCTCCTATCGTCTTCCATACTCGTATTATACCACTTATGTGAGGTCGGTATTCAAAAGACCGTGGTTAATAACTTCAATTAGTTTCTTTTTATTCTCCCTAGCTTTCACAAGATGCTCCTGGTGCAGCTCTCCACATAAAATCTCTTCAGGAATATCTTTACTGGAAAGATATCCCAGATGATGGAGGAGGCGCGCGACAAGGATCATCTCGAGCGGTTCCTCACTCCCCGCCACTGCTTCATCACTCAAAGCAAAATTGAATACTTCTTCGACTGCCTCAAAGAGCTCTGGATGTTTTTCTTCTCCTTGAACAAGTCTTTCGAGGAGCGAGAAGCCGCGGACAAGAGACCTTAGCATGCTCTTTTTATGATCGAAGACACTCGCCGGAGCGATGAGCGAGGCGCTTGTCACTCTCCACTGGACTTGGCCCCTTACCAGAGATACATGAACAAGTGAGAAAGGTTCAAGATTACCCCGAAGCTTTGAGGCTTCTTTCCTCACGCCAAGAGCCCTGGCATAGATGAGCCCAAGGTCTTTGGTAAGAACCGAATACAGACGATCGGCCTCGCGAAGAGGCCTCGCGGACAAGACGAGCCCCCGGGTGGTGTAGATATTGTAGGACATCAGACGATCTCAATGTTTGTGAGAGACACGATCTCTGCGTTGAATTTCTCGAATATCACCTTATCTTCCTCTTTGATCGAATACTCCATGATATCCGTAGGCTTGAGGTCCTTCTCTTTTCTCATCTCCTGGATCGAGCGGACAACGTCTCGCATGCGGCCTTCAAGGAGAAGCTCGGGGGTGATATCTGTATCGAGACTCACCTCTTCAACCATATCTTTGTTGACGACTACCTCTTTTACATTCAACTCATCGCGAAGGATATCAAGGAAAGATTTTTGCAGCTCTGAGTTCTGAATTGAAAGCGTGGCAAGAGGCTGGCGGACCTTGATGTTTGCGCTTGAGCGAAGCTCCAGAGCTTTAGAGACAAGAGTTCGTGTCGTGTCCATATTCTCCAAGAGCTCCTCATCAGAATCCATAAAGGTCGGCCATGCATCTAGGTGGACGCTCGTAGGATCTTCACTAGTTCGGAGCTTCTGGTAGAGATCCTCTGCATAAAATGGAGTAAATGGAGCGAGAAGCTTGGAAAGCGTCTTCAACACAAAGTAGAGCGTCTCTTTTGCTTCCTTGTCTCCAGCCTTAAGCCTGTCTCGAGATCGCCTGAGGTACCACGTAGAAAGATCATCGATAAATGTACGAATTGCCCGAGTAGGCTCAAGGAGCTGATACGACTCAAGCTTCTGCGTAGAGTACGCAGTGAGCTCGCCGAGCTTGGCCACGATCCATGCATCAAGAATATTTGTACTTTTTGGAACTGATGCCCCGGCCGTTTCAATCCCCACCTCTCTATATAATTCATAAAAGGCAAAAACATTGTCGATCAGATTAAAGACGCGTTTCTGGATCTCATCGACAGATCGCTCGTCAAAGTTCTTTGATTCCCCTGGTTGATTCACCGAATACATCCAGAGCCTCAAGGTATCCACCCCGTACTTCTCCATTTGCTCCCACGGATCAACAACGTTCCCGATCGACTTCGACATCTTCTTGCCATCCTTATCCATGATGTGGCCAAGGCAGATGACATTTTTGTACGACGGTCCCTTTTCCATAAGTGTCGCTATCGCATGCAATGTGTAGAACCATCCGCGAGTTTGATCGATGGCCTCGGAAATAAAGTCAGCGGGATACAAGATGTTTGAGAAATCGCCCGGCTTTTCTCTATCATTGGCATCCTGGGCAAAAGGAACAGCTCCAGAGTCAAACCACACATCCATCACTTCCCTCACTCTTTTGTATTCTTTGCCATCCTTCAGCAGGATGACTGAGTCTATAAACGGCTTATGGAGATCAGGTGCGAAATTCTCATCATGCGGAAGCGGAACGAATGGAAGCTCTCTCATCTCAGCATTTTGAAAACGAGTGAACTCTGGCACAAAGATCGGAGTAGGAATGACATGTTCGGGAATGGTGTATTCCTTGTTGGTCGGAGCAAAGAGTCCGGATGTGACGAACAAAAGCCAGGCAGGACCGCCGTGCGTCACCACCAAGATCTTTTTATCTTTATATGTATTCTCTAATTCGTAAATAAATTCCCCGACCCTTTTTTGAACATCTGCATAGGACTCTCCTCCATGAGGCTTCTCGGTGAACCATTCCTTTTCTGCTGAGATCGCCTCATGATAATCAAACCAGCTCTTGCCGTCATATTCTCCGGGACTGATCTCTTGCAGACGCGGATCAGTGATGATCTCTGCATCGAATCCGATCACCTGCTTGACGATCTCGGCGGTCTCTTGGGTTCGCACAAACGGCGAAGTGATGATGAGGTCGAACTTTTCTCCTTTCAGCTTCTCGGCGGCCTCCTTCACCCCTGCCTTGCCCTCGTCGGTGAGGTGGTCATTGGCTTGATTCTTGTAGCTTACGATCTCCTGCCTGTTCCCTTCGGTCCCCCCGTGTCGCATCACAAAATAGGAGTTGCCGGATGTGGGTGTATATTTTTTCAGCGTATCGATCGAGTCGACAACCAAGCGCTCCCCATCCTCTGCAAGCCAGATCGGGAGCGGAGTGCCCCAATATCTCTCGCGTGAGATCGCCCAATCTTTTACCTCTCGGAGCCATTCACCAAATCGTCCTTCTTTAATATACGCAGGCTCCCAGTTTATCTCTTTGTTCCCCTTCACAAGATCATCGCGGATCTCAGACATCCTGATGTACCACGAGTCACGCGCATAGTAGATGAGCCTGGTCTTACACCTCCAGCAGAACGGGTAGGAATGCAGATGATTTTCTTTATTATAGAAAAGTCCGCGAACCTGGAGATCTTTGAGAATGTCGACCGAGAGAGTTTCGTCTATCACCGATCGTCCGGAAAGCCACCCAAGTCCGTCTTTGAACGTCGCATCTGGGTTCACGAGATGAACTTTTGGCAATCCGACTTTGGTGCCAAGATCAAAATCCTCTTGGCCGTACATGACTGCCGTATGCACGATACCCGTACCATCAACGGTTGTCACAAAGTCTGCAGGATAGATCTGAAACGCCTTACCGTTATCCTCGATGAAAGGATACAGAGGTTCATACTTCATCCCGACCATCTCAGATCCCTTGTGCTCAGCGATCACTTCGTATTCTTCAGTAAGTATAGAAAGTCGCTCTTTAGCCAATACATATATGGTTTCCCCTACCTTGGCTTCTACGTAGGTAATGTCTGGACCAACTGCGAGTGCGACATTCCCTGGAAGCGTCCACGGTGTAGTTGTCCATGCGAGGAAGTAGGCGTTCGGAAAATCGATCAGTTTGAACTTCACATAGAGAGAAAGATCTTTTACGTCGGCATATCCTTGGGCAAGTTCATGCGACGAAAGCGCCGTTCCGCAGCGAGGGCACCATGGCACCACCTTATAATCCTTGTACAGCAGTTTTCGTTTCTCTACATGCGCGAGGATCGACCACACAGATTCAATGTATGAGTTGTGGTAAGTAAAATACGCATCGTCGAGGTCTGCCCAATATCCGATGCGATCAGTGAAGCGGGTCCACTCGTCTATGTACATGCTCACGCTTCGCTTGCACTCTGCATTAAACTTCTCAACACCGTATGCTTCGATCTCTTTTTTAGATTTAAGTCCGAGAGTTTTCTCCGCTTCTATCTCGACTGGGAGTCCGTGGGTGTCCCACCCAGCCTTTCGACGAACATGAAATCCCTGCATGGTCTTGAATCGAGGGAGGACATCTTTAAATGATCGGGCTTCTATGTGATGGAGCGCTGGTTTTCCGTTCGCGGTAGGAGGGCCTTCAAAGAATACAAAATTCCCCTGTGGAGATTCCTTGTCCAAGGTCTTTTCAAATATTGAATTGTCTTTCCAAAATTGGAGGACCTTCTCCTCCCGCTCGGCGCGAGTGAGGCCTTTATCTTCAGCCATTGTGGGCATACTGTAGCACTTTTATGGAGAATTTACATCTTCTCCGGGGCCGGAATACCAAGGATGGTGAGGCCGTTCTTCATGACTGTATTGAAGGCTTTGGTGACGGCGATGAGGTACGGAGATTCAGGAGAGTCAGAGATGATCTGCTCGGATGCATAGAGGTTTGAGAACGACCCAGCGAGCTCGGTCAGGAAGGTGGTGATGAGATTGGGAGCATGTTCAGTTTGTGCCCTCTCGACCACTTCAGGAAATCTGTAGAGGAGTTTTTCAAGCGGATGCATTTCTCGCGCCAAGGCAGGGCCTTGGGAATTTGTATCTAAGGCCCCGCCTTTAGCACTAGCCTTTTCAAGAAGTGAATTCGTTCGCGCATATGAATATTGGAGATACACTCCGGAGTCACCTTCGGTTGAGACAGACTTTTCTATATCAAAGACTATATCACTGCCGATGTTTGATCTGAGGATCATATATTTAATTGCGCCGATAGCTACTTCTTCTTGGGCGAGGTCTCCCTTCTCAGCAATTTTCTCCTTCACCTGTTCAAGCAATTCTTCAAACGTAATTACATCGCCGGTTCGCGAAGACATCTTGCCCGTAGGAAGACGGAGCATCCCATGAGATATATGGACAGTCTTTTCTCTCAGATCCGGATAGATAAGCTTCATCGCTTGAAGCAACACTTTAAAATAGTCCACTATCTCATTCCCTGTGACCACGATCGACTTGGTATACGGATACTTTTCAGCCTTCACCTTGGCGAGGCCAAGCTCCTTGGTCTCATATGTAGGCAAACCTTCGGAGTTTATAAAGACACGAGTATGGAGAGACTTGTCATGGTTCTCTGCATGGAACACGATGGCTCCCTCAGACTTTTCAAATATTTCTGGATGACTCTCTACGATCTCTTTCCCCACTCCGGCGGTTTCAGATTCAAAGAAGAAATAATCGAACTTGGTCCCAAGCTTTGTATATATAGAATCAAAATAATCGAGGCTCGCCTTTCTCCCCTGATCGTACAATTCGTTGATCTTTTCATCTGATCGATCATAGATCTTTTTGTTGATCTCTTTGATCTCAGCCTTGGATTCCTCACTCTCTTCAAATGCTTTGTTCCCCACGGGGTACGCATTCTCTGTTTCTCCATGAAGAAGCCCCCAGATCGCCTTGGCTACGTGTATCCCCACATCGCCCTGATAGCAGGCTTGCTTAACCTCAGCGCCGTTCCATTCATAGATCCGAGCAAGGGTTGATCCAACCACGTTCGGCATGAGATGACCAATATGGAATGGCTTGAATGGATTCGGATCTGTATGCTCGACGATCACCTTCTCTCCATTCACGCTTTCGTTCCTTCCAAACTGATTTCCTTGCTCGATAATTTCTGTGATGCTTTTCTTAAAGAATTCTTTTGAGAGATAGAAATTAATGAAGCCATTCTTCACTTCGATCTTTTCGATCTCGGTTGGTTTGTGTGCATCCAGATAGTCCGCAAGCTCTTGTGGTTTTTTGGAGATGATGCCTGCATTCGTCGAATAGTCACCGAAGGCAAGGTTCGTTGGGTGTTCAATAGTGAACTTCTGATTTTCAACCCCAAGCGCCTGTAGAGCTTCGATTACCAGGGTATAGAGAGTGTTTTTCACTTCCCCATCATACTGGAAATAGGCAAAGAAAAAAGCCGCCTGCAGACGACTTAGATATTGGGGGAAGACATCGGTACCAGAAGCACCCGACATCTGAAGAACTTCTCATCCGCAAACTTTTCTGGCAAGGTTCGATCGAGCTCATCCGCAATGCTTCGAGAGAGAACGGAGAACATGCTTTGTCTCTCATCGCTCCAGGCAATCATGATGAGCGCCACCACCCTGCTTGGCAGAATATCTGCTCGACGACGAGTGCGGGTTTCGACCCAGATCTCGCTTTCTCTGACCTTCAGTATGTCCTTCAGAGTGACGAGGATAGCCCCGACAATGTTCTCCATGTCCTTCTCGGAAACATCGACATGGTCTGGAAGATGATTAATGAGCACATGGCACATGAACACGTCCTTGTGAGGGGAATCTCTTCCTACCCTATCAGATGTATAAAAAAGAAAAAAGCCTGTCTTACAAGACAGACTGAGTGATGGGACCAACAACCGATTCGACAGCAGAGAGGAGTTCTCCGCTTACGGCTTCAAAGCTTTGACTCGCATCGACGATCAAGTGAGGTTTCCCCTGGATGAATTCGCGATAGCCTGGGTAGGCTCGCTCGTAGAATCCATCCTCTTGCTTGTCGAGGCGATTGAGCTTGCCACGATCCTTGGCTCTCTGCCGACCGATTGCAAGTGGGAGCTCGAGGTAAACGTAGAGGTCAGGCTCCAATCCCCCCAGAACACATCTGCTGATGTGTTCAAAGAGAGGAGCAAGGTCTTCCCTCTGCCGCCCGCGGATCTGATACGCCCAGGTAGTACTGTCAAAGCGGTCGCAAATGATGTGCCTACCACTCTGAAGTATTGGACGGATCTGCTTCTCGACATTTTCTGCGCGCGCCGCCCAAAAAAGCAGGAGTTCGGTCAGTGCGCCCATCTCGAGATCAGGATTGAGAAGAATGTTTCTGATGCCCTCGCCCACATCTGTGTTGCCGGGCTCACGCATGAATTCAAAGCGGCCCTCCGGAAGTACTTCCTTTAATCGAATCATTCCGCAGGTTTTGCCCGCGCCTTCCCCGCCGTCAATCACGATTAGCTTGCCTGATTCGTTGCTCACAAAGAACCTCTCGGTTGAGTAATCTCTGTCTAGCTTAGGCTCATACAAAAACTAAACAAGTTGACACTAATAAAATCTACAGTGTTCTTGTTTGACTTACACCTTCTTAAAGGTACTATGCGAACAGAAGTTCCTTAACTGACTCTAGACGGGATACCCATATGAAGAATGCAGAAAGACCTAACTTAGCATGGCCATTCCACCACTCACCCATTTTCCACACCCCAAAAGGTATCCCATATCTAAAGGGGCCAGGTGCGATTGTTGTTGGTCAGACGGCTACCAACTTCGATCATATGGACGAGTTCCTCGAACCATTCGGGTTTACAACTTACCTAGATGACCCGGACGATTTGCCCCAAGGCGAAGAGCTTGTCAAAGTAGGAGGCCAGCTCTGCTACATGAGTTTTGGCGAGCAGCGCACCAAGAATGTTGATGCACCTCGGTACTTCAACAACATCAAGGCGCAGAGACATGGGTCAGTGACCGAACATGCTCAGCTTTCTATGGTCATCTACGGAGTGAGCCGCAGTTTGACTCACGAGCTTGTGCGCCACAGGGCTGGTACGGCATTTTCTCAACTATCCCAACGGTATGTCTCTGGCCGGCTACTTCGGTTCGTGGAAAGAGAGGAGTACCAGAAGGACGAGGTCTTACACGACCGATTCGAGAAAAGGATCGACTTCTTGGCGGAAGAATATGATTTTATCGCAGAACGGCTGTATGCTCGCCAGCTAGCAGGCGATCCTCAAATGAGCGACGAGCATAAGACCGGACTTCGTAAAAAAGTGAACCAGGCCGCACGTTCCTGCCTTCCAAACGAGGCGGAGACTGCCTTGCTGTTCACAGGCAACGTCCGTGCTTTGCGCCACATTCTTGAAATGCGGGGGGCAGGAGGAGCTGAGCCGGAAATCCGTGCTTTGGCACTACTATGTCTGAAGATGATGAAGGAGGTGTGGCCAAACCTCACGGATGACTTCTATCTTGTAGATCTGATCGATGGAAGCCAAGCGATTGGTGTCCGCCATTCAAAGATCTAGTATCCACACGCAAGAACGTGTGGATTTTTTATAAAAGAAAAGCCGCTACCCCTCAGAGAGGAATAGCGGAGTGACCCGAAGGTCAGGCGGTCTGCTTGCGACGGCGCGCGATCGCGCCGATGCCGGCGAGGCCGGTGCCGAGGAGGACCATGGAGGCCGGCTCGGGGGTGGAGGTGACGTTCGTCGTGATCTCCATCATCGGAGCGTAGGGATCCCAGCCGGCGTCGCGCTGGAAGGTGCCGTCCGTCCACCCTGGATAGGTGGTCTGGACATAGGCGACATCCGGGTCCTCAGAGCCCACCGTAGTGGGGGTCGGACCGAGTGCAACGTTCAGCGAGTTGTATGGACCGGGAGCGCCCATGGGGCTTGGGCCGTACGACTGCGTGTTGAACGCCAGAGCGATGATCACGTCGTCGGGCGTCGTGAAGGTGCCGGGGGTGAACATGAAGTCCAGAGGCGTCGCCATGCCGTTGTAGCAGGTGCCGTCGACCATGCTGATCCACCGGGTGTCGCCGCACATCGGATCCGCTTCCGGACGCCAAGCGATCTGCTTGTTCTGGGTCGTCGTGTAGAGGAGCGAGCCCACGCTGCCACCGGCGCCCGCGGCGTAGATGTTCAGCGTGAAGTCGTGGTTCCAGCCCAGGGCGTTCGCCGCGAGCAAGGTCGGGTAGTCCGAGCCGATGGCCCAGGTGCTCATGAGGAAGCTCACCTGCGAGAGGTCGCGCCCGCCGGGAGCGAGATGGAGCAAGTTGCCGAACTGCGTGACCTGCTGCGCCTGGTAGGGCTGACTCGGATAGTTCGGAGCCGGTGAGCTCGGCATGTTCGAGTAGACCACCTGCGCACTGCTCGCCGTGCTCACGAGGAGCAAGGCGAGGGCAATTCCCAATCGACGGATCATGTTATATCTCCACAAGGGGGCTCCAGACCGGGTGGCCTGAAGGTACAACCTGCTCGTCGAGCATCACAACAAAGACCAGATCTCAAAACATAATACCTTGATATATAACAAAAGTCAAAATTTACATAAGAAAAGCCGCTACCCCTCAGAGAGGAATAGCGGAGTGACCCGAAGGTCAGGCG
>JAZKAE010000015.1:0-9472 GCA_040389345.1 Patescibacteria group bacterium | reverse complement strand
CAAAAGATGAAGGTCTGGGACTTGATCCGGCTCGCCTCTATATAACAGTGTTTGAGGGAGACGAGAATGCCCCGTTCGATGAAGAATCCAAAAAGATCTGGATGTCACTTGGTATACCTGAGTCACGTATCTATCCGCTCGGAGCAGACGACAATTGGTGGAGCCCAGGTGACAACGGTCCTTGTGGGCCGGACACTGAAATGTTTTACGATGTGAGTGGTTCAGTTGGAGATCTGTCTAAAAATGATTTTTTAAATGCCGTAAAGGAAGAGAAAGTGATCGAGATCTGGAACGATGTATTCATGGAGTACGAGAAAAAGGACGGAAAGGTTATTGGGAAGCTTGCGACCAAAAACGTAGACACAGGCGCAGGCCTTGAGCGTATGACTGCAGTTATGCAGGGGAAATCTACTGCGTATGATACAGATCTCTTCGATACACTGATGTCCGCCTCTAAAGTATTATCGAGCAACGAGCGCAGCCAAAAGATCATCGCTGATCATGTCCGCACAGCGGTATTTATGATCGCTGATGGGGTTTCTCCTTCGAATACTGATAGAGGATATATCTTGAGGAGACTTTTGCGCCGAGCAGTCAGGCAGTCGAGCGGATCTCTTGTGCCTGTTGCACAAGCGGTTATTGCAAAATATGCGGATACATATCCTGAGATCACCACTCGATCCATATTAATAATTTCTGAGATCACTGGAGAGGAGGAAAAATTCAGGAAAACATTAGATGCGGGCATTAAGCAATTTGAGAAAGGCGAAGATCCTTTCGTACTTTTTACCTCTTATGGATTTCCGTTTGAACTGACTAAGGAACTTGCAGAAGAGAAGGGGATCACGATCGATGAGAAAGCTTTCCAAGAGAAATTTAAGGCCCATCAAGATCTTTCACGGGCAGGCGCAGAGCAGAAATTTAAAGGAGGATTGGCTGACACATCTGAGATGTCCATAAAATATCACACAGCCACCCATCTCTTGCATCAAGCCCTTAGGGAAGTATTAGGCGATGAAGTGTCACAGAAAGGATCAAATATCACGAGCGAACGATTGCGCTTTGATTTCGCTTTTCCGCGTAAGATAACTGATGAAGAAAAACAGAGGGTAGAGGAGATCGTAAATAGAAATATCAATGCAGGCCTTCCAGTACAAAATGTAGTTCTTCCTAAGGACGAGGCCGAGAAATCAGGAGCCTTACATTTCTTTGATCAAAAATATCCCGACCACGTATCAATATATTTTATCGGTGACTCGCTTGAATCTGCAATATCAAAGGAATTCTGCGGAGGACCTCATGTATCTAATACTTCGGAGCTTGGGAAATTCACTATTCAAAAAGAAGAAGCGGTTTCGGCTGGTGTTCGGAGAATAAAAGCAGTGTTGAGCTAAAAAGAAACCGAGGTACAATAAGAGAATGAATTTTTGGCATAAGAACGATCTTTCGAATCTTAATCTCATTATAGACATCTCTGCCGGGTCTATCGGCGTCGCCTTGGTCAAGGCGCCCAAGGATGGTGTGCCTCATATGCTCGCGAGCATCCGACCCACTTTTTACATGAAGAAAGGCTCAAGCCTTGCAGAACGCGAGAATGCCATGATCCAAAGTCTTGAGGATGCTCTCGAGAAGCTTCATGAGAAGGTAGTTGCCACGCTTCCAGAAAAGGGGACTCGATCAGAAATATCCAAAGTAGTGATCGCCCTCTCCTCGCCCTGGCTTATTTCGAAGACCTTTATAAAAAAGATATCCAAGGATGAGCCATTCCTTTTGGATGAAGTACTTGCTAACGAAGCTCTCAGGGAGGAAGAGGGTCGGTTTAAAAAGGAGCTGGAGCAGGAATATGTAGAGGATACAGAAGTATTTGAGTCGAGGATCACAGGCATCTTTTTGAACGGATATGAGACTCGATTTCCAATAAAAAAACGTACACAGTCAGCGGATCTGCGCTTGATAATGAGTGCCACCAAATCAAGCCTCATCAAGAGGATCGAGAATGAGATCATTAAATTCTTTTTTGTGAAAGAGGGTGTGGCCATTGAAAGCTTTATGGCTGCGTACTTCAAGGTCTTTACCCATGCCTTTCATGACCTCCATTCTGCGCTCTTTGTCAGCATGACAAGCGAGATCACTGATGTCCTGTTCCTTAAAAAAGGTCAATCGATCAGCACGATCACCCTGAGTTTTGGTACAAGCGGGATCCTCGATGCGATCATGGCCGAGATGAAGGCTCCGTATGAGCTCGCACATTCATACTTGGCCTTATATGCGGAGAATTTACTAGCAGGAGACGTGAAAGATAGGATCGCATTGATCGTAGAAGCTACAGCGCTCCAGCTTGGAGCTCAGTGGCATGGCACCAAGAGTGTCGTTGATGATTCTGATCAGCCATATCCGGTCTATGTAGTGGGCGCGTATGGATTTGAAAATGTCGCAAAGACGATGCTCGAACGGATCTTGCCGAATCATAATGTCATCTTGGTGGGTAAAGATAATTCCTTTACAGAAAAAATAATTTCGCTTGAATCAAACGTTCGAAGCGACGAGAAGCTCACTCTTCTTTCAGCGCATGCGGTGATCTCTTCTTAGTCATCCACATTGCGTAGTGACCTTTTTGGGTTACAATTAAAATACCTATGGCAAAAGAAATGCAAGACATCATTCCGAACAGCAAGCCGGAGCGCCGTTCTATCCGAAACATTCCTATTCCTGCAAAGCGCAGACGGACAGATTTCATTGATGCCACACAGGCGTCCGAACCAGCTTCACATTCTTATTCAGAGCCAGTATCAAATTCAGAGCCTGTGTATCAGCATAAAAGAGAAAGCGATGAAGAAGCCGTGTTTCTTCATCGGCGGGCATCTGATGTTCATGACATAGAACCCGCTCCAGCACCGTTGATGAATCGCCGGGCTACTGATGATATCTCGCCTGTGCGAGAAGAGGTTCAGATGAATCGACGATCTACAGATACACCAGCTGCTCCGCGACGCATTCGATTCTTGGGCGATCGGGACCTTTTAGGATATTTTAGAGGCCGAGGGACAGGGGGATCAAAGAAGAAATTTATATTTGGAGGCATTGTGGCCATCGCACTTGTACTCATTGGGCTTTCACTTTTTAGCGGAGGAACGCTTACATATACCCCGAGATCAACGGATGTCTCCTTTAATAAAGACACCTATATCGCCTACAAGGACAGCTCGGACGGAAAGCTTGGGTTCAGCGTGATAAAACTCTCCGGAGACAAAGGAGTGGAAGCTCCCGCCTCAGGAGAGGAAAATGTTTCAACAAAAGCGAGCGGAAAGATCATTGTGTACAACAATTCAGATACCGCTCCACAAAAGTTGATCAGAAACACACGTTTCGAAAGTCCTGAGGGCAAGATATACAGGATACTTGCAGACATCACTGTACCAGGCAAGACCGGCAGCACTCCGGGCTCTCTTGAGGTGACCGTATATGCAGATCAGCCCGGAGAAGCATATAACATCGGCCTTACGGACTTTACATTGCCCGGACTAAAAGGAGATCCTAAATTTACTACTGTCTATGCCCGTTCAAAGACGAATATGACAGGTGGATTCTCAGGCCTTATGAAAAAAGTGAGCGAGGCAGACCTTTCTAAGGCTCGCTCGACCCTCGAATCATCGCTTAAAGCGGAGCTTTTGAACGAGGCAAAGGCGCAAGTCCCTGCAGATTTCATATTGTATCCAAATCTTGTTCAGATCACGTACGCAGATGCCCCACAGTCAAACGCCACAGACAGCGGGGTTACAGTCAATGAACATGCTGATTTCTATGGAGTGATGTTCAAACGGTCGGAGCTTGCAGCCTATCTTGCCTCAAAGAAAGCAACGACCATCCCTGTACCGCTTGATATGCCCGACATCTCGGGACTCGATGCTTCATTTGTAGGACGAGACGCTCAAGCCGATCTATTGAAGGCAGAGACCGTGAGTTTTGAAGTAACAGGTTCTGCAAAAGCAGTTTCTATTATCTCTGAAGATGACCTAAGAAATGCCTTAGCCGGAAAATCAAAATCCGGAGTAAATGAGGTCCTTGGTGCGTACCCTGGCATCCTTTCTGCCGTCGCCTCTGTCCGTCCTTTTTGGAAGACATCCTTCCCATCGGATCCCTCCAAGATCAAAGTTGTAAGCGCTGGATTGAAATAAGCCATTAACTTCGCTATACTCTAATCCTGAATGACGGACAACAAAGAACTCGAGCGCACAGGTGTGGTCATGGAAGCACTCCCAAACATTATGTTCAAAGTGCGAATTGACGGCGAAGAGACCGATACGCTTTCATACCTCTCTGGCAAGATGAGGCTTCATAGGATCAGAGTCCTCGTAGGGGACAAAGTGCTTCTTGAGCTTGAACCATATGGAGGTAAGGCCCGCATAATTAAGCGCCTCTAGCCAATTCTGAGGCTCCCCTGAGGCCTCGTTTGACAAAAAACTAGAGAGAGTCTAAAATACCTATTCACCATGAAAGTCAAAGCATCGGTCAAAAAGATGTGCGCCAAGTGCCAAATTGTACGGCGCAAGGGATATGTCTATGTGATCTGCAAGGCTAATGCGCGACATAAGCAACGACAAGGCTAAATGAGAATCCTCGGTATTACCATCCCAGACGAAAAACGCATTGATATCGGCCTAACTGTCCTGTACGGCATAGGCCGTTCGCGCGCAGCTTCAATTCTTAAGGAAGCGGGAGTACCTCGAGAGAAGAAGCCAAAAGATATCGAGCTTGCTGATGAGAACAAGATCCGTGGCATCGTTGAAGCCCTCACCCTTGAGGGAGATTTGAAGCGAGAGATCGCCGGAAACGTAAAAAGACTCAAAGATATCAAGGCCTATAGAGGAGTTCGCCACATGCGAGGACTTCCTGTCCGAGGTCAACGAACAAAGACGAACTCTCGAACTCGTAGGGGTAACCAGCGAAAGACTATGGGTACTGGACGTAAGATCGCCGAGAAGAAATAACATCGCCTAACTATTTATATGGGAAAGAAAAAGATAACAGAAGAGGGAAGCGCGGCACCAGAGACCACTGAGGTGGTGAAGGCTCCTGATGCACCAAAACTCGGCAAGAAGCGATTTGAATCCGGCATTTTGTACGTTCAGTCAACATATAACAACACTAAGCTCGTCCTTACAGACCCTAAAGGCAACACCCTTGCATGGTCCACTTCAGGAGCCATCGGATTTAAGGGAGCAAAGAAGGGCACCCCTTTCGCAGCGGCCAAGATCGGCGAAAAGGTCGCTGAAAAGGCCGCAGTATTTGGGATCAAGGAGGTCAAAGTAGTGGTCAAAGGAGTGGGCTCGGGCCGAGAATCGGCTATCCGAGGCTTTATTTCCAAGGGTATCAACCTCACCACTATTACTGATGCGACTCCTGTTCCTCATAACGGACCAAAGGCACCTCGACCACGAAGAGCATAAAACAACATGAAAATCGGACCAAAATACAAAATAGCTCGCCGACTCGGAGCTCCAATATTTGAAAAGACCCAAGGCCAGAAATATGCCCTTTCTCTTGCCCGCAAGGAAAAGAACATGAAGGGACGCAATAAGCCAAAATCTGAGTTCGGCAAACAGCTCCTCGAGAAACAAAAAGCACGATTTAGCTACGGCATCACTGAAAAGCAGTTCTCGAAATACGCAAAGACCGCACTTAATGGAGGAGCTGAACCAATGCAGAAGCTTTTCCGCTCACTTGAACTCAGACTTGATAATGTTCTCTACAGATCTGGCCTTGCAAAGACTCGTGCAGCAGGCAGGCAGATCGCTGCTCACGGACATGCGACCCTCAATGGCCGTCGTGTCACCGTTCCTTCTATCATGGTGAAAGAAGGGGATGTGATCGGGATCCGAGGTGGAAGCTCGGCGAGCCCTCTCTTTACAGATGTGGAAGAGCGCATGAACACCATGGCGGCTCCTGCATGGATCACTGTTGACCCAAAGAAAAGAGAAGCTAAGGTCGTAGGGGTGCCTGTGTATGCGCCAGGTGAGCAGGTGTTCGAATTGGGAGCCGTGCTTGAGTACTACAGCCGATAAACCGATACAATAGGGCATATAATTGCAAAGAAAGCAAAAATAACGTATAATTTAACGACTAATTTTTTTATAACAACAATGGCTGATTACACAATACTTTTGCCTTCGAAACCAAAGATCATCTCCGAAGCCGGAGTGTCTGGCGTGTATGAGATAGAAGGACTTTACCCCGGATACGGATACACTTTAGGAAACTCTCTTCGACGCATTATCCTTTCTTCACTCCCAGGGGTAGCCATCACGTCTGTAAAGATCGCAGGCGTAAGCCACGAATTCTCTGTCATGGACGGAGTCAAGGAAGATGTCATCACTATTCTCTTGAACTTGAAGAAGGTTCGAATGCGCTTCACCACCGACGAACCTCAGACTCTTACCTTGAAAGTGAAGGGCGACAAGGTTGTTACTGCAGGAGACTTCGAAGTCCCTGGACAGGTCGAGATCTTGAATCCCGAGCAGATCATTGCCACCGTTACCTCAAAGTCAGCAGAACTTGATATGGAAGTGCGAGCCGAAAGAGGACTTGGATTCGTTCCTAAGGAGATGATCGAGAAGAACCGAGTGGACATAGGCACCATCTCTCTTGATGGCATCTTTACTCCTATCCGCCGAGCATCGTATGAAGTAGAGAACATGCGAGTCGGAGACCGAACAGACTTCAACAAACTAAAGATCTCCATTGAGACCGACGGTACCATCTCTCCAAAGGACGCCCTTACGCAGTCGATCGAGATCATGATCAACCAACTCAAGGCAGTTGTGGGATTCAAAGAAGAAAAAGCTGATGAGCCAGAGAGCGAATCAGGGATCGAGGTAGAGCGAAACGCAAACGGAGGCGAAATTGATCCTGAGATCTTGAAAACCCGCGTGGAATCCCTCGAAGTCTCTGCTCGAACCCAGAACGCTCTTTCAAATGCAAACATCCGAACCATCGGTGGACTTGCTCGCAAGAAAGAAAAAGACCTTTTGGACATCGAAGGACTCGGAGCCAAGGGCATCACAGAGATCAAGAAGGCACTTGGAGAATTTGGCATAACGCTCAAAAACTAGTAAGGTAGAGACCCATGAGACACGGCAACGTAAACAGAAAATTCGGACGCACCAAGAACCAGCGCAAGGCGCTCCTAAAGTCTTTGGCCTACTCACTCGTCCTTAGGGGCAAGATCAAGACCACTGAGCCTAAGGCAAAGGAGCTTCGCCCATTCGTAGAGAAGCTTGTTACTTACGGAAAGAAAGGTACTATCGCCTCCAGGCGTGAGCTTGAATCTCGAGTAGGGAAGTCAGCAGCCAAAAAGATTGCTACAGTCATCGCTCCAGAATACATGGATCGAAAGGGTGGATATACTAGGATCACCAAAATGATCCGAAGGTCATCAGACGGCGCCCCTATGGCAGTCATCGAATTCGTCAAATAACATGAACAAACACACTCTCGACGCAACAAACAAAAAACCAGGACGACTCGCCACCGAGATCGCTGTGCTTCTCATGGGCAAGAACCGCCCTGACTATCAGAGAAACTATATCCCTGATATCAAGGTCGAAGTATCGAATGCATCAAAGCTTTCCCTCGATGCGAACAAGCTCGTGGACAAGAAGTACGCTACTCACTCTGGATACCCAGGAGCACTCAAGCTTCAGTCTATGGAGAAGATGGTTGCTTCAAAGGGTGCAAAGGAGGTCCTTAGAAAGGCTATCCTCGGCATGCTTCCAAAGAACAAGCTTCGCCCTCGCATGATGAGGAATTTAACTATTAACGACTAATATGTCAGCCGTAAAATCTACCGAAAAATATATTGGAGCAGTAGGCCGTAGGAAGACCTCAACCGCTCGCGTCCGCATCACTCCGGCTGCCAAGTTCTCTATCACTATCAACGATCGAGAGTTCGAAGATTATTTCCCTACAGCAGAACTCAGAAAGACCGTGAAGTCAGCATTTGATACCCTCGACCTCGAGCAGAAATTCGCGGTTACCGTCCTCACTACCGGCGGAGGAGTTTCCTCACAAGCAGAAGCAGTTCGCCACGGCATCGCCCGCGCACTTATTATCCATGATGCAGACCTCAGAACTAAATTGAAGGTGAAGGGATACCTCAAGCGTGACCCTCGAGCCAAAGAGCGCCGAAAGTTCGGACTCAAGAAAGCCCGAAAGGCACCTCAGTGGAGCAAACGTTAGCTCAAAAGAAATCACCGGCGAAAGCCGGTTTTTTCTTGCGAATAAGAGAAAAATTCATTATTCTAAAAGCCTATGCAAGAACAAGATGACATCACATTAGATTCAGAAGAGGGAATAGACGACTCTGTGCTTTCTGAGGAGCATCAGGGCGATACTATTAAGAAACTCAAGGAGAAGCTAAAGGCTGCTGAGGCCAAGGCGAAAGAGAATTTGGACAACTGGCAAAGAGCTCAGGCTGAATTCATGAACCTTCGTAAGCGTGATGAAGAGGCTAAGGGTGAGTTCCTCAAGTTCGCCAAGGCGGACACGATCAGAGAGATCATCCCCGTACTCGATAGCTTGAGCTCGGCAGTATCTCATGGAGAAAAAACAATTGAACCTATCTACAATCAGTTCTTAAAAATCTTGGAGCAACATGGACTCGAGGAGATTGACCCTACTGGAGCAGTATTTGATCCCAGCCAGCATGAAGCCCTAGGCATGATCCCTACAGACAAACAGGATGATGACCAAAAAGTGCTTGAGGTCCTTCAAAAAGGCTATTCCCTGGGAGGCAAAGTACTCCGTCCGGCCAAGGTGCGAGTAGGAGAATATACGGCCTAAAATAAGGTTCGAAGAGCTTGCGTAGGAGTGAAAAACCTTTTATAATTAGGTCCCTTAACAGTATAACTACCGATAATATGGCAAAAATCATTGGAATCGACTTGGGTACTACGAATTCTGCCGTTGCAGTGATGGAAGTCGGCAGCCCAAAGATAATTGAGAATGCTGAAGGTGCACGCACTACGCCTTCTATTGTGGCAATATCAAAAACCAACGAACGTCTCGTGGGACTCCTCGCGAAGCGCCAGGCGGTAACGAACCCAAAGAACACAGTGTTCGGCATCAAGAGATACATGGGTCACATGTTCTCTGATCCTGCAGTTCAGAAGGACAAGACTACTGCTCCGTACGAGATCAAAGCATCTACTGATGGAGGAGTGCTCGTCCACCTCGGAGACAAGGACTACAGACCTGAAGAAGTATCAGCCATGATCCTCCAGAAGATTAAGGCAGACGTCGAAGCCAAACTCGGAGAAAAGATCACCGAAGCAGTCATCACCGTGCCTGCATACTTTAACGATGCTCAGCGCAAGGCCACCAAAGACGCCGGACAGATCGCAGGACTTGATGTAAAGCGCATCATCAATGAGCCGACTGCTGCAGCCCTCGCCTACGGATTTGATAAGAAAAAGAA
>JAZKAE010000014.1:0-7007 GCA_040389345.1 Patescibacteria group bacterium | reverse complement strand
ATCGGGGCGTAGTATAGTGGTAGTATACTTGCTTTGGGAGCATGTGGTCTGGGTTCGATTCCCAGCGCCCCGACCAGAAATTGATTGAAAGTTCTAAGTTTGATAGATTAGGACAACTGCGGGATTAGTTTAGTGGTAAAACAACAGTTTTCCAAACTGTGGTCGGGAGTTCGATTCCCCCATCCCGCACCCTTTGATAGGCTCAGGGTAACAAGAAAAGGACCGGTTAATCCGGTCTTTTTCTTATATGATAATGTTTTCGATCATCTCTATCCTTGCCATTCGGTCCTTTTCACTTATTTTGACCGTGATTATGTCCAATTGCCAGTCCGTTTCTATTTTTTTCTCCAATAGATATGTCTGTATGGTTCTGGCTAAACGGCGAAGCTTCTGCGGATGAACATTCTCTTCTGGCCTATAACCTGAGGTTACATGTGGAACAACCGGAGGCAGTGTTACACACGAAACACTCTTTACCTCTACAAACCTCATAATTCCCTTCTTCTGGGCAATGATATCGATCTCTCCCCACTTACGCAGATAGTTTCTTTCAATGACCTTAAAACCATGCTTGGTGAGGTAATCACTGGCTATGTTCTCTCCTATATCTCCGAGCTTACGCTTAGGTGTTCTTTTATCAATATGTTCCATGTGTAACCGCATACTTAGTTTCACGTGAAATCTATTTCCAAAATATGGCTTAAAATAAGGGACTTAAGGCCATATGACTTTATTAAACTGTCCGTAATACACAGTTTCCCCATAGTTATCCCCATAATTCACGTCCTTGTGGATTACTCGCTCAACAGCAGGCTTTTGGGGCTTCTTTAAGACTATCACGTATTTATAAGAGACTTGTGAAGGACAAACCCCTTCGACTGGCTCAGGGTAAACCTTTCGACAAGTTTAGGGCAAATAAAAACCACCTCGCAGGGCGATCCGCGGGGTGGAGGGTGCTTCGACTGTGGTCAAAGCTCTTGAAAGGCAAGTTTCAGCGAAAGAGGGGAGCGATGTACGAACGGTATCGCATAAATAAGGGTGTCAATACGTTGTCTTCGCTCAAGTCCCAATCTTCTACCAAACACTTCTTTCGGGAGTCTGTGCACAGACTCCAACGTGCAATGCCGCGGATCGCATCTTCCAGAGGGGATTATGCTTTCTGCGTTGCGTCTGAAAAGAAGTATATACCTTAAAGGACAAAAGAAAATAAAAAACTGTGGATAACTCCACAGGATCAAAAAGTATTTGTCCTTTTACTCTCTAGATTTATTCAAGGACAATTCGAACGGGGCAGTGGTCTGAACCGAGAATATGGTCAAGGATATCAACACTTTTTACCTTTTTCATAAGCCGCTTGGATACAAAGAAATAGTCGATCCTCCAGCCCACATTGCGCTCTCTGGCATAGGCAAAGTGACTCCACCAGGTGTAGTGGCCATTGCCTTGGGTGAACTGCCTGAAGGCGTCTACAAATCCAGCTTGTATGATATTGTCGATACCTTCGCGTTCCTCCTTGGTAAAGCCATGCTCACCATCATTGGCTTTAGGGTTCGCGAGGTCGTCATCTGTGTGGGCGGCATTGAGGTCTCCAGTAAAAATGACGGGTTTCTTCTCATCGAGCCTTTTAACATATTCAAGGAAAGCAGGGTCCCATTGCTTGTGGCGCAAAGATAGGCGAGAGAGGTCTGGTTTGGAGTTAGGGGTATAGGAATTTACAAGAAAAAAGTCCTTGTATTCTGCAGTAATAACCCTTCCCTCAGTGTTTGGGTCCCCATAAGAGTCTTTATCTAAGCCGTATTTCTCAACAATATCCATGGGAAATCCTATGTGTGTGGACACAGGCTCCTTTTTTGTGAAGATCGCCGTCCCACTGTAGCCTTTTTTTCTAGTCGATGAGTTCCAATATTCCTTATAGAGAGGGAGATCGATTTCTGCCTGGCCTCTTTCGGCCTTGGTTTCTTGGAGAGCGAGGATATCTGGCTTGTATTCCTCAATAAAGGGTATAAATAAGCCCTTTTTATGGACAGCACGGATGCCATTGACGTTCCAGGTGATGATCGAGGTCATGTTATTCGCGCGGTTCGCAACGCTCTTTAAAGATAGCTTTGGACTTCTTGGTGATAGCCAAGACCCCGAGCACCACTATGTAGGTGGCAATGATCTCTGGGCTGACCTTATAGTCGCTCCCGGTGACTATATCTGCTGCAAAGATCCCAAAGAGAAGAACGGTCCAAAGGGCCACATAGACCTCGCCTGGGTGCTTGCCTATAAAGTAGAACTGCCATCTCTCAAACTCCTTCTCAGCACTATATATGGTCAGGCAAGCCGTATAGATGGCAGCGGCGGGCCCGATCAAGACCTCATAGGCTCCATGGTGTATAAAATCGTCGATTATGAGGATAAAGAAGAGGAGAGTCCAAATGTTTGTGAGGTACCTCCAGAACTTTGCTGACTCATGATCCTTGCGAGGAGACATAATACTGAGTATGCCACGAAGGTGTGGATAGTCCAAAAACTTGTTCTAATTCTGATATGATAGTTAGATAGCATAGTTAATATCTATTCGATGAAGCTCTATTCAAAAAACGTATCGCGATTTTCTCAAATCTTTATTGTCTCTTTGTTCTTTGTTTCACTTTTTGGATTTGGGGCTCAAAAGGCCCACGCCATTTATGAAGACCTTCAGGAATATGATCCTGCAGCTGCTGACCTTACCCCAAGCGTGTCGGGCAATACAGTTAATCTCTCTGGATGGGTGAGAGGTTCCATATATTCAACCACTTCAAGCTGTCAGGACCCTCAGGGAGCAATCATCGGGAGTGCTACTGGGTATATACCAGTTACCGCCTCATATTCTGGAGGAGCCACTACAGGAAGTTTGACCCAAACTGCAGCAGGAGATGGCGGGTATCCCACGATGATGTGTACTCCTCCGACCTCATCGACCAACCCTTCTCCTTATACTTACTCCTTTTCAGGAACAATAGATGTCACCGGGTATGCACCGGGCACATATACTAAAACAATCACGTTTACGAACCCAGGTATCCCATGTTGCGGAAACGCCGTTTATGCTCCAACTTATCCCATTAATGTAGATGTTACCTTCACTCTAGGGACGACAGTCACCGTCGACCAGGGAACTTGTCCGAACTCCACCACTTGGACATCAAGCAATGGATACTCAGGGACGGGCACCGGATCATTCTCCTTCGTTCCTGCTGGAGGAGGTACAAACGTATCCATGTCAGCGGTTCCTCCATCAGGATGGGTATATACCGGGTCTACTCCTGTCTCCCAACTTATATTCGCTGGGGGTTCATACACCTTTACCCTTGATTGTACTGCATTAGTTTCTCAGCCCGACCTCACTTCAACGAATATGAATGCTGCCGGACCAATGTCTTCAGGACAGCCGACAACGTTTACAGCTCAAGTTGCAAACATTGGCGCAGGTAATGCAGGAGGTTCATACACAGCTCTCCAACTTGCCATGGGGGCCAATGGTTCTGGTGGAGGAGGTACGCTTTGGGACGTCTCAACCTCACCGATCAGCGCTTCTAATAGCACCTCCGTCTCTTCACCTGGCACTTATACTATCTTTACTAGCTCATCCATCACCATCTCTGTTCGGGCGTGTGCTGACAGCGGATCTGCCCTTAATGAATCCAATGAGGCTAACAACTGCGGGGCTTGGCAAAATATAAACGTCTCCGGTGATTCTTCTTATACAGGACCAGTCTGCGGTTATGCAGGGAATAATGCCGGAAGTTGTGGCTCTAACGCACCTGTTCCTAGCCTTACCGTCACAGCCGCGCCCACAAGCATTGCTTCGGGCAATAGCTCCACAGTTTCTTGGTCAACTGCGAACATGAGCTCATGCAGTGCTAATTGGTGGAGTGCCGCGGGGACTTCCGGATCAGTCTCTGTTTCTCCAGTCACCACCACTACTTACTCAAAAACATGTACTGATTCAGTGGGGAATAGCTACACAGGCTCTGCTACTGTCACTGTGACCCCTGCTCAAACCATCAACTTGACCGCTGGGAGCGTTTCTCCTACCACGGTCGTATATAACGCGACAAATAGTTTCTCTTCGACCATTACCAATAACGGGAATACTTCAACCGGATCAAGCTTCTTTAACTTCTTCCAGATAGCTACAGGCGCTAACGGCACAGGCACGGTCACAGGCCTCAGCCCTGCTTCCATGGGAGCCTTGAGCGGAAATAATTCCACCTCTGTAGCTTCCTCACCTTCTGGTCCATACGCCGCCTTCACTGCGCCAGGCACATACTATGTACGAGCTTGTGCGGACAAATCTAATGCTGCGAGCGCCGGCAGCATTAATGAAACAGATGAGAGTGATAACTGCGGACCTTGGACCACCGTGTCGGCCACTGCTTCTGCGGGATCGTTCAATTATTCTCTTTCAAATTCAGGCACATCATCTATTACCAAGGGCGGAGCGAACACCTTCGGTACAAACACCATCACTAAAACTCTAACTTTGGGCAGCACGCAAGCGGTTGATCTGTCAGTCAGTTTTACTAGTGGGCAGCCATCTGGTGTCTCATACACTATATCCAATCCATTGTGTTCTCCTACCTGTACATCCACGATCACCTTTACAGTCACTCCGGCTACAAGCGCAGGCACATATCCAATAACTGTCACCGGCTCTCCTTTGGGCAAGACCACAAGCTTTAACCTTGTGATCGTAGCTTCACCAGCTATAGTAGTGACATGTTCGGCTAATACTCCGGTGGCCTTGGTGGGGAATACCGTCACTTGGAATTCGACGGTCTCAGGGGGGAATGGGAACTACACGTATTCTTGGGCTGGACCAGGTATCTCGACCTCCCCAGCTCCTTCTACATCATCGTTTGGAATGGTCTACACGACTGTTGGTCTAAAGACTGCCGTGCTCACTGTGACCGACTCGATAGGCAACACCGGTTCTTGCTCACCAGCAGGGAGTGTGCAGATAAACTTTAACCCTCAATTCAGAGAGATATAAAAACATGGAACATCCAAAAAAACCTATTGTGTATCTTGCTATTGCCGGTGTGATCATCATTGGAGCATCGCTCGCTTACTGGTATCAGCACAAAACCATCGATCCAAAGAAGTTTTCTTCGGAAACAATAGAGTACTCGCGGGATACCAAGGGTCTACCTCAAGGATTTCTCTCGAATATCCCCGTGGAAGTAGAGAACATCACTACCTCAGAAACTCTTCTGTATCCAGAAAGAAAAGCTACCGTGATGAACGTGACATACCAGTCATCAAAACAACAGGAAGAGCTCTCTTCTATATACGCAAGCTATTTAAAGAATGAGGGGTATACCATAACCACATCCTCAAAGACCGCCGAAAAGACAGTATACGCAGCTACAAAGGATAAGAATGAATTAAACGTAACGATCAGTCCCCAATCTGGAAGAATGGGTATACTTCTAAGCTACGTCGTAAGAGGAGAGTAATACACAGGTAGGAAAAATTTTACCCTTGACACACTCCCATATGTGGAGTACTATTGACTTAGACCTGGGATCGTTGTGTCCCATTGAACTTCGTCATCGTTTACTTCATAGGAGAGTGTTATGCGACCGACATTCGCGCGTCTCGCGACCGCTTTGGCGGTCATGGCAGCTGCCTGTTCGGGCGGCGAGCCAACCAAGCCCGTGGAGACTCAGTCTCCTGCGCCGACAGTGAGGATCACCAACCTTGCTTCGACGCTCACCCAAACCCCCGCCACCTATCCGAGCGCCACGGGGACGTTCTCAGTTAGCGCAAGCGCTGGGACGACCCTGCAGTGCTACATGGATCCGGCGAGGACCTTGATCCCCTGTGGATCGTTCTCGGCTTTGCCGGGAGACCATCGGATCTACGCCGTGGCCACGGGTTCCAATGGCAAGTCTGCCACGGACTCAGCCACGGTCGTGGTGGTGCCCGCTGCCTTCAAGGGCAAGGTTTATCTCATGGGGACCACTACGTGTCCCTCGGGGGTCAAGATCAAGGCGGGTCCCGGAGGCGAAGACTTCACGTCTCTCGCTTCGGACTGCACGTATTCGCTTGAGAGCCGCTATGCGCTTTCAGATACGGCGCGGATCACCGCCGATCCAACGACTGCTTCAAAGGGTTTCCTGGGTCGGGTCCCGAGCCGCCTTTATGGGGCACTGAACATCGTGCTCCTGACCCCTGACATCGTTATCCCGGAAGGGATCTACAAGGGGCAGAAGGTGCCGATCGATCTCGAGAAAGCTTTTGCTCCTTCGGGCAGCAACGGCGACAACATGTCGTTTTTCTCGAATTCGCTGGATGGTAACGGTGTTTGGGGCTACATGGTCGGAAGCTATCCGACCTACCCGGTCCCGGTGGCCATCTGCCGGTCGAAGTCGGATGATCCGGCAGCCCCAGATTCCACTCTGGTCTCGAAGGTGATCGACCGCTTCAACCAGTACTACGGATCGTTCTATGTCATGGCCGACGCCAAAAACGTCTGTGATGACGTGACTGGGTACGGAGTGCGGCTTTTGGCCTCGTCCTCCTACCCGGTTTCAGCCAATGCGGGCAAATACTCAGCCCGAGACTTCCTACATGGGAAATTCAATGTAGGAAAGTGGAAGGACTTCAGTAACGAGCCCGTCGCTCTGCATGAGCTCACACACGCACAAGGGCTCGGCCACACCGATGCGTGGGCAAGCATCATGTCTGTCGCAAGACCAGGCACGGCGGTCCCATCGCTTGAGGATGTGGCGTATACGCACTACATGATCACCTTGGTGAAGACCGAGCGAGTGCTCAACACTCGCCTCAGTCTCCCCCAGGCGCACCAGTGGGATCGAGTTTCCAAGGGTCAGTCCGAACAGCCCGTGAATGTGAATGACCCTGTAGCTCCATGAAGTAAGATGACCCGACCCGCACGAAGTTGTGCGGGTCTTTTTCTTTTGTGGATTTTTATATTCATAATCGTGATAAAATATTTTCAATGCACATTGATG
>JAZKAE010000013.1:0-7296 GCA_040389345.1 Patescibacteria group bacterium | reverse complement strand
GCTCCGCGGCTAGGGCTCGAACCTAGGACCTAGCGATTAACAGTCGCTTGCTCTACCAGCTGAGCTACCGCGGAATCCTGAAATCATACCAAAAATGAGCATTCGAGCAAGGTGATAGTTCCCTATTGTGAAAGTGATATAATAGATGCATGAAAAAGATCATTGGCATCATCATTGTTATCCTTATCGGCTGGGCTTTGTGGCACGCCTACAAAACTTCGACCGCTCCCCAGGGGCCAAGCTCTCAAGCTCCTACAAATACCCAAGTGACATCCGGGCATCCCGATGCATCGAAGGCGACGTTCACATTCGAAGATGGTCCGATCACATTTAAAGATGGCAAGTCCGAAATAAAGATTGCAGACAGCTCAGCGATCCAAGAAACCGAGATGACGAACACTATTGGCTATGGGGATATCAATAATGATGACAAAGAGGACATGGCGGGCGTGATCATCCAAACAGGAGGAGGATCAGGCACGTTTTTCTACCTGGCTGCATACGTCTCCGGGCCTCTCGCTTACAAAGGATCGAACGCTGTCTTTCTTGGCGATCGCATCTCACCTCAATCAGTATCAATAAAGAACGGAGTTATCAATGTCTCATACCTTGATCGCAAACCTGACGAACCATTTGATGCAGAACCAACAGTTAAAACTTCCAAGGACTTTACCTTTTCTAAGGGAGAGCTTATCCCCACTGAATAAGACAATCTTGTTTGACAGAGCGCAAGCTCGGCTGTAGCATCTTTCATTAGACCGTTCCTGCAGTATCCCTCCCGCTGGACCCCTCACCAGTCCCACCTTGGAGGAAGCATCGTGGCGCGACACAACAACAAGAAACGCGATCAGATCTCGAACAAGGCCAAGAACAAGATGAAGCGTCGTGAGGAGCGGCGCAATTCCGGCGAGTTCCGAGTTCCGCGTTCGGTGAACACCCCACGAGGTCAGCGCCAAAGCGAGCTCCAGCGCTGATGCCCCCCACTACCTATATTCGCTCCCCGCCCTCTTTAGGGCGTTTTTCATTGCCCAAATAACGTTTTTATGCTTTAATTGCATCCTTATGGAAATACGCAATATCGCGATCATCGCGCACGTGGACCACGGCAAAACCACCCTTACAGACGCCATAATGCGCCAGACAGGCATGGTGGAAGAAGGAGTATCAATGGACTCAAACGACCTTGAAAAGGAGCGTGGGATCACCATCTATTCCAAGAACACTTCGATCTTTTACAAGGATACGAAGATCAACATTGTAGATACTCCTGGCCACTCCGACTTCGGTTCAGAGGTCGAACGTGTACTCCGTTCGATCGACACAGTGCTCCTGGTCGTCGATGCGCAGGAGGGACCAATGCCTCAAACCAGATTCGTCCTCAAAAAGTCCCTTGAGCTTGGACTCAAGCCTATTGTTATTATCAACAAGATCGACAAGCCAGCCGCACGCCCTGAGATCGTCCACGAGATGGTCCTCGAACTGTTCCTTGAACTTGGTGCAAACAATGACCAGATCGACTTCCCTACTGTCTATGCGATCGGCCGAGAAGGGGTCGCAAAGCGAAACCTCACCGATGAGTTCAAAGACCTGACCCCTATGCTCGATGTCGTGCTCGAACACGTTCCACCTGCAGCACAAAATACCGCTGTCCCTGCTCGCCTCCAGCCCTTTAACCTCGCCTATGACAACTTCCTTGGTCGACTCGCCATCGCTCGTATATATGAAGGAACCCTCAAGAACGGCCAAGAAGTATTTGTTAAGAAGCCCGATGGAAAGACCGTGAAGGGCAAGATCACCAAGCTCTATACCTTCGAGGGTATCAAACGTGTCGAAGCTGCCGAGGCCATTGCTGGAGACATCTGCATGTTCGCAGGTATTTCAGACATCTATATCGGTGACACCGTCGTCGGTGCAGAATCCGTTGAGGCGCTTCCCGTCATCAAGGTCGATGAGCCCACCATCTCCCTTAACTTCTTCGTAAACGACTCTCCGTTCGCCGGAAAGGAAGGTAAGTTCGTGACTGGTCGCCAGATCCGCGAGAGACTTGAAAAAGAGCTTGAAGTGAACGTCGGACTCAAGGTCGACTTCTCTCAATCTGACCGCATGGCAGTTTATGGCCGAGGAGAACTTCACATCGCGATCCTCCTTGAGAACATGCGCCGAGAAGGATTTGAGATCCAGGTCTCACAGCCTCACGTCATTATGAAAGAAGAGAATGGCAAAAAGATGGAACCGTATGAAGAAGTGGTTATCGATGTCCCAGAGGTTACCTCAAGCACGGTCATTTCGACCTTGAATACCCGCCGAGCCCAGCTTATGGACATGCGCACAGAGAACGGACAGACCCGCCTTGTTTTTGATGCTCCCACCCGAGGACTCCTCGGCTACAGAGGCCAGTTCGTCGTTGATACCAAAGGCTTGGGTATATTCTCTTCCCGATTTACAGAGTTCAAGGAATACGCCGGCGTGATCGATCACCACGACGTCGGCTCGATGATCTCCATGGAGAACGGCAAGGCTCTCGCCTTCGCTCTCGACAACCTCCAGACCCGCGGAGTGCTCTACATCGCGCCAGGCGCAGAGATCTATGAAGGCCAAGTGATCGGAAACACTTCCAAGGGAGATGATCTGTATGTGAACCCAACCAAAGGCAAGCAGCTCACCAACATGCGTGCCTCAGGGTCTGATGACAGCATCTTCTTGGTTCCTGCCTGGGAACTTACAATCGAACGATCGATGGAGATCATGAAGGACGACGAATATATCGAGATCACTCCAAAATCTACCCGTCTACGCAAGAAATTCCTTACCCAGCAAGACCGCTCCAAAGCCACCAAAAAGAACTAATTTTACATAGGCCTTTCCTATGTAAAAACAGGCAAAATTTAGCCTTATTTATAGCCATTTATAAGTTATCCCCATACATAGGCCTTTCCTATGTATGGGGATAACTTGTTTTAGAGGATGTATTCGCCGACGCGGGTGCGTTTGATGTGGTAGGCCAGGGCGCCGGTTTCAAAAAACTCTCCCATATCTTTGGCCAAACTTCTGACATAAGTACCGCTTGAGACACTTGCGGTAAATTTAGATATAAGAAAATCCGCCTCTTTGGATAACCTAATGGCTTCCTGCCAAGATCCTATGATCTCGTCCTGCCTGAAGTCTCCTTTTACAAGTTCAATACGAGAGATGATCTCATCGAGTAAAGCTTGTTTAGAAATAAGACGAGTATCCTCGTGCTGTATAGAAAATATCTTGATCCCTTTTTGAGGGACTTCGATCTCCTCGATCTTTTTCTCCCTGGCCCATTCAAAAAGGGGCTTCCCTTCGACTGTGCGAGATGAATAAGGAGGATATATTTGCACTTTTTTATTCCTGATCGTATCCAAGAGACTTGGCATGCGCTCTTCGAGTTTTCGGGGCATGACGCCTGAGCCGTTTGAGATCACCCCCAAAATATCGTATGTATCGGTCTCAAAGCCCCAGAGCACTTCGAATTCATAGGTTTTATCAGAAGCAAGATACACATCTTTATCTTTCGTATTCCCTGCAAGGACAAGGAGGAGTCCTTCAGCCATGGGATCAAGTCTGCCGAGATAGGTCATCTTCTTTTCCTTATATTCAGGATTTAGGGCTCGAAACCGCTCGATACATTCAAGCGGGGTTTCGCCCATATTCTTATACAAAGTGAGCACTTCTGACTGCATAAGGCCATACTATATCAAAATGGCCTTTTCTGATAAGATTTCCTTATGACAAAGCTTGATACGGCCCCGTATAAGGGAGTTAGGGACTTCTATCCCGAAGATCAATTCATTCAAAGGTACATATTCAATATCTGGCGAAAAACGCTTGAGAGAACGGGTTATGAAGAATATAACGCTTCCCTTCTTGAACCTACGGAGATGTACAAAGAGAAGTCGGGTGAAGAGATCGTACGTGAACAAACTTATACATTTAAGGATCGAGGAGACCGAGAAGTAACGCTTCGTCCTGAAATGACCCCTACAGTGGCTCGCATGGTAGCAGCTCGCAGGCGAGAACTAGGCTTTCCTCTCCGCTGGTACTCGATCCCGAACCTCTTTAGATATGAAGCACCTCAGCGTGGCCGCTTGAGAGAACACTGGCAGCTCAATGCTGATATATTCGGTGTGAAGACAATCGAAGCAGATATTGAGATGATCGCCGTCGCCTATCGGATCATGAAGAACTTTGGCGCGGAGGATTCTGATTTTGAGATCAGATTGAATAGCCATTCAACCAAAGAAGCGCTTGAGGAGGTCATCACAGGTCTAAAGTTTTCCGGTATTGAAAATGTAAGAGTAGATGAAACTTTGGCTCGTGGTCAAGCGTATTACACGGGGGTAGTGTTTGAATTCTTTGATACCGATCCAGCCAACCCCCGTTCCATTCTTGGTGGAGGCAGATACGACAACCTGACTGCCCTGTTTGAGGACTTTGAGATGCCTGCAGTAGGATTCGGCGCAGGCGATGTGACCATTAGAGATTTCCTTGAGACTCATGGACTACTTCCAGAATACAGACCTGCAACGGATCTTTTTATGACCCTCAAAAGAACTGAGAATATCCACACTATTGTAGATTTCTATAAAATGGTGGAGAAGCTTCAGGAAAGCGGGATCAACATAGCCACTGACGGCAGTGCTCGAGAAAGCGGAGATATCTACAAAGCCGTAGAGCGACTGAAGATCCCTTATGTGTGTTTTGTCGATGAGGCAGACCTATCTAAAGGAGAGATCATCATAAAGAATATGAGTACTCGAGCTGAACACTCGGTTTCTGTTTCTGAACCAGAAAAAATTAAAGAGCTAGTTAAAGCCTAATGCGAAAAATAGTTTTCGATATTGAAACTCGTAATGTATTTGCCGACGTGGGCAAAAATGATGCTACCCTACTCGACATTGCTCTTGTGGCTATACATGATTCAGAAACCAATGAATTCTCTTCGTACCTAGAAGAGGATCTGCCTAAGCTGTGGCCTATTATCGAGCGAGCCGACATGCTCATAGGCTTTAACTCGGATCATTTTGACATCCCTCTTTTAAACAAATATTACCCGGGAGATCTTGCCAAGATTAAGTCGCTCGACATCTTGAAAGAGATCCAGAAAGTCTATGGCAGGCGCATGAAGCTCGATCAGTTGGCTGAAGGGACGCTGAATACTAAAAAATCCGGACACGGACTTGATGCGATCATGTGGTGGAGACAAGGGGAGATTGAAAAGATCCGCACCTATTGCATCGACGACGTAAGAATTACCAAAGAGATCTATGAGTACGCAATGAAGAACCAGAAGCTTGTATTCAAAGAAGGGGGTAAATTGAATGAGATCAAACTCGATACAACCGAATGGGAGAAGCCGAATGAGAACATTCTTACCTTTACATTACCTTTCTAATGAATAATTTATTTATATTCGGTGCTACATATGTGATCATCTTGTCTCCTATAGTCGCTCTTTGTTTTCTGTGGAAATTGCCACATGAGAGGCGCAAGGGTTTTGTGATCGTTGGTCTTATTTCAGCTGCAGTCTCGTATGCAATTGCCAAGGCAGTTTCTCATCTCTATGTGGACCCCCGGCCATTTGTAGTCACTCATGTTGCCCCCTTGATCCCTCATGCAGCTGACAATGGGTTTCCCTCAGACCATGCCCTTCTTGTCGGTGTCGTGGCCTCAGTAGTAAGCCTCTATGATCGCCGTTTTGGGGCGGTTTTGTGGTTCATAGCATTTCTGGTGGGAATTTCTCGAGTCATTGTTGGAGTTCATCATCTCGTGGATATTCTCGGCAGCTTCCTTATTGCCAGTGTATCAAGCTATGTGGTCTATCGGATGTGGCAAAGGCGCACAAGTGAGGCAGCTGGTACAATAGAAAGATAATATAAACATTATGGAGAATACACAAAACACCAGAGAAGATAAGAAATTGATCCCCCTTGCTATCGTCATAGCCGGCGGACTTATTGCCGCGGCAATATATTTTGGCGGCACGAGAGCACCTATCGCGCAGAATACGAACACAGCGGCCACGGCATCGATAGGCACGGTCGCACCTGTCACAGCAAACGATCACATCCTCGGAAATCCCAATGCAAAGATCGTTATCGTGGAATACTCAGATTATGAATGCCCTTTCTGCAAAAGTTTCCACACTACAGTTCATCAGCTTATTGATACATACAAGGGCGATGTAGCTCTCGTATATAGGCATTTCCCTATTGCTCAGCTTCATTCTAAGGCGCCTAAAGAGGCAGAAGCAGCAGAGTGCGTAGCTGAACAAGGTGGAAACTCTGCGTTCTGGAAATTTACCGATGAGATCTTCCAAAAGACTGGCTCGAACAATACTCTCGACCCCCTTGAACTTCCAAAGATCGCTGCAAACGCTGGGGTTGATGTACAAAAGTTCAACACCTGCCTCTCTTCTGGCAAATATACACAGGCGATCACAGACCAAGTGGCTGCGGCGGTCAAGGCAGGAGGACAAGGCACTCCTTACTCCGTGGTCATCTTCAATAAAGATATCTCTTCATCTCAAAAGTCAGACATCATCAAAGGATTCGGCTCCCAGGCCGGAGCGGTTACCTTCGACTCCTCCAAAAAGAACATGTTCAGTATGAACGGTGCCCTCTCGTTCCCCAACATCAAAGCAGGGTTTGATGCGCTGCTCAAATAGCTAGTTGATCAAAATTTTCCTGAGTTTACACGAGGAGCAATCCTTATCTCCGCATTCTTCATCCCAGAACTCGAAGTTCAAAATTTCTTCGGCGACACGGATAGTCTCGGCTTTTACCTTCTCTGAATCTTCTGCCGTGATATCAAACGTTTCTTTCTTGATCCTTCCCTTCTCATCTGGCTCAGTGAAGAGGATAGTCCCGTTCGTCATCATGTATTTCCCATCGTCATAGAGATCGAGGAGCAGTCGATAGAAATCAAGCTGACGCTTCTCATTCCCCGTGGCCGATGCAGTCTCACCGAGGATCTGGTTCCTCGTCTTTGGCCTCCCCGTCTTAAAGTCGACCACGCAAACTGGCTGCTGTTTTGAGTTCTTCGGCGATTCGGTCAAAAGGTCCATCTTGTCCAGGCGTCCGCGCAAAAGCAATTTCTCTCCGGTTGGGAGGTCAATGGTCACTCCGGCGACATTGAAATCTGCAAGAGATCGCGTGTGCCAGTGTTCCCGCTCGGATTCCCAGAAAGCTTCAAGCACGTCTTTGCCTTTCTTTTTTGAATCTTCAAAATCCTTTTTGGTCAAAGGCTGTTTGGAGAGACACACGAGGAACG
>JAZKAE010000012.1:10893-15955 GCA_040389345.1 Patescibacteria group bacterium | reverse complement strand
ACCGATGACCTCCTCATTGCAAATGAGGCGCTCTACCAACTAAGCTAAGGGCCCAAAAACCTGACCCAAGAATAATAGTAGACAAATGCCAAAAAATCAAGAAAATGTAAGGGCGGGCGATTAGCTCAGTTGGTTAGAGCGCACGATTCACATTCGTGAGGTGACAGGTTCGAGCCCTGTATCGCCCACATATATTTTAGGGGAAATTTTTCCCGTGTTACAATCTCATCAATGAGACCTATCTATCGACGAGCGCTGTGGTTTTCTATTGTTGTTCTCGTCATCTATTTGATCCCCACGCTTTTTCGTTTTAGCTTAATTCATTTTGACCGAGAGCCAGAACAGTTCCCAGTCACTGTGGACCCTCGCCATAAGCTCATTGTAGAAAGCGACAAGGTAAACAAGCAATTGGCGGCGCCTGGTTCTCCGCTTGGGGCAGCAGTCCTGGGGGCAGGGCATGTATTTGGATCTGTCTTTCAAAAAATAGCTGAAACTATCCTCGAACTTCCATTCTATGAATCTCTATCCTCTGCCAATGAGCGTATCATTACCATCACTCCAGGGCTGCGCAAGGAGCAGGTAGCCAGCCTGTTTGGCAAAAGCCTTGGGTGGACACCTGCTGAGCAGAAATCCTTTCTCTTAGAGAACTTAGATGCGACATCGACGATCTCCGAAGGCTTCTATGTGCCTGGTGTATACATGGCCTCAAGAGGTGCATCTCCAAAAGTGGTCAAAGATCTTGTGATCCAGCGGTTCGAGCAGGAAGTGCTTTCACATTACGGGACGACCACCCAGGAGATCGTTCCCTTAGATCAAGCTCTGACGGTCGCTTCGCTCATAGAAAAAGAGACGTTGGATAATTCAGATATGCGCTTGGTCTCAGGCATCATCTGGAACCGTCTTTTCGCTCGCATGAACCTCCAGATAGATTCGACTCTCCAGTATGCAAAGGCTCCCAGGACCTCTACATGGTGGCCTCGGGTGGTACCTGCGGACAAATACATCACTTCGCCTTATAACACCTATGCGCACGAGGGATTGCCCCCGACCCCGATCGCAAACCCCTCTGTGGCCGCTATCCTTGCTGCTTTAAATCCGCTGAAGACCAGCTGCATGTTCTATTTTAATGATGCCAAAGGCAATATTGTCTGTACAAATACCTATAAAGAGCACGTCGCAGCACTCAAGCAGTATTACGGAAAGGGAAAGTAGAACAAACAAAAGCCGCTCTTGCGAGCGGACAGTTGTCGTGTAGAAGGTGTGAACCTTTTACTTCATGTGAGCCGAAGCAAGCTTCGTCATCTCAAACATGGTAACCTCATCCTTTCCTCCGAAGACAGGTCTGAGCTTGTCATCAGCGAAAATGTTTCGCTTGTTCTTTGGATTCTGAAGGTCATGCTTCTTGATGTATTCCCACATCTTCTTGACGACCTGGGAGCGAGGCATAGGGCCTGCACCGACCACAGCTTCGAGCTCTGGTGTGAGGGTCATCGGCTTCAATAATGCCGGGTTGGCTTGTCTAACCATTTTGATTACATTTATTTAACAAGTAATACAACATATGGATTATACTACAAATGTTGATTCTGTCACGCAATTTGCCTTGGAGGCTGTGTATTACGTATAATAGGCAGACAAATGGGCATGTTCCAAAACTTCATGCTTAAGCAAATGCTTAAGTCCAAAATGAAAGGAGTACCTGAGTCTGAGCAGGAGCGAATTCTCGCACTTGTCGAGAAAAATCCAGACTTTTTCAAAAAGATCGGTGAAGAGGTGGAGAAAAGAAAGAAGAGCGGACAATCAGACCTCGAGGCCACTATGGCCGTCATGCGCGAGCACCAATCGGAGCTTCAGAAATTAATGATGTAACCTTAGTTCTTTATATTTATGTTCAACTTCGGCAAAAGAAGAGATAAAGTTTTTATTTTGATGGCTCATCCTGATTCGGACAGCTTTAATAACACGCTGGCGATGGAATATGAGCGAGGGGCGAAGGCGGCGGGACGAGAGGTCCGCAAGATGAACATAGGGGAGATGAAATTTGATCCGATCCTGCATCATGGCTATCGTGTGATCCAGCCGCTTGAGCCTGATCTCTTGGCTTTTCAAGAGAATGTAAAGTGGTGCGACCATTTTGTGATCCTTTACCCATCCTGGTGGTCAACCATGCCTGCCCTCTTAAAGGGCCTCATCGACCGAGTATGGATCCCAGGATTTGCCTATCACTTCACAGGTGACTTTACATGGAAGAAATTATTGAAAGGGAAGAGTGCGGCGATCTTTATTACCTCAGACACCATACCCCTCGCCCAGCGCATCATTTTTGGGGATACCACAAACGAGCTTCGTAAGGGTGTGCTGTGGTTCTCAGGGTTCTCTCCCATCCGTGTGCGTAAGTTCGGCTATCTCAAACATGCTGATTGGCTAGGGATCAATATGTGGCGCCGTGAGAACATCAAACGCCGGGTTTACAATCTGGGGCGAAAAGCAAAATAAACAACACCCCGATCCTATTTCTTGGATCGGGGTTTTGCTTTCTTGCAGGCGGAGCCTCTCACGTCGTATTCCTTGAACACCACGACATGCCAGACCGCCTGCCTTCTCTCCTCAATGGCACTGATCTTGCACTGGCCTTGCAGCCTGCGCAACTCCTTGCGGACAAAGTTCTGAGCGGCGGCCGAATGTCCAATTCGGCTGAAGTCGATGGTGTTGCCCCGCAAATGAAGGGAGGCATGTGGGCCGATGGTTGGAGCCGCGTTCCCATTTGTCTTGCGTAGCTCTCCTTGAGTAAGGAGATCGCGAGTGCAAGAGTTCACTTGGAGCGGACGCGGGGCCTTTCTCTTCAAGTTCTTCAGCTTGCGCCCCAGATCTTTGGCCATGCGGACAGCGAATGGCCTGCAGTAGCGTCTGGACTCTTCGAGTCGAGGATCAACCACAAGGCCGTAGTGCCCATTTGGGATCCTGTCGAGTAGCCCGGCTTGCCAGAACTTCTTGATCTCGTCCTCGCTTTTGAGCTTCGACAGCTTCTCGTCGTCTGCCTTCTTGTTGGCAGCTTCGAGTTTTTTGCCTGAGCCGCGCAAGCTTTGGCTGGAGCCAAAGTTCTGAGCATGCAGCTCTGGCACGCAGAAGAGGCAAAGACAAAGCCATAGATATTTCATTCAGTGCCTCACAGAGGGAAGTTAAACAGCGATTCTGCTAGTATAATATCACAAATTAGAATAAAAGTAAAGGCCAACTGGAAAAAAGCTTTAAACTAGGCTATCCTAAGGTCCTATGTCACTTTCTATAGGCATCGTTGGGCTGCCAAACGTGGGGAAATCCACCCTTTTCAACACACTTACTAAAAAGTCTGTTCCTGCAGAGAACTACCCCTTTTGCACCATTGATCCATCCGTTGGCATTGTCCCTGTGCCTGATGAACGTCTCGAAAAGCTTTCTAAGATGTCCAATTCTGCAAAGACCGTCCCAGCAGTGGTCGAGTTCGTGGACATCGCAGGGCTGGTAAAGGGTGCCTCAACTGGAGAAGGACTCGGCAATAAATTCCTCCAAAATATCCGCGAAGTAGATGCGATCGCCGAGATGGTGCGCACGTTTAAGGACGATGATGTTATCCATGTCGCTGGCAAAGTGGATCCGCTCGGAGATGTGGATGTGATCAACCTCGAACTTGTACTCGCAGACTCGGAGACCGTCTCTAAACGGCTTTCTAATCTTCAAAAGGATGTAAAAAGGGGAGACAAAGCCGCGATCGCTGAAGAAGAAGCCCTCAAAAAGGTGGATGATGCACTCAAACTAGGGAAACTTGCGAATACTGTGACTCTCACAGAAGAAGAAAAGAAATTTGTAAAAGGGATGCATCTCCTCACCATGAAGCCGATCCTTTATATTTTGAATACCTCTGAAGCCGCAGAGAACGTCGCTGATGAAGTTGCCTCTCAGATTCCTGGAGCACATGTGAAGATCGACCCGGTGTTCGGCACAGGTCTCGATTCACTTATCACTGAAAGCTACAAGCTCTTAAACCTCATCACCTTCTTTACTACCGGAGAGGATGAATCAAGAGCATGGACGACCAAGCGCGACTCCACTGCCCCCATCGCAGGCACAGCCATTCACAACGACTTTAAAGACAAGTTCATCCGCGCAGAAGTGATCGAGACAGAGAAATTGCTTGAGGCTGGATCCTATGCCGTCGCCAAGGAAAAAGGCTGGGTCAGGACCGAAGGCAAGGAGTACATCGTCAAGGACGGAGACGTGATAGAATTTAAGATATAACCAAATAATCATGAATACTCAACCTCGTGTGCTCAAGTGGTCGGTCATCATCGGCATAGTCATTGTCACTAATCTCTTTTTGAATTATGCGATCTCCCTCGTGTACAAATCCCCTGATTATCTTGCATATTGCCCAAACCAACAGGTGAACGAGATCGTTACCAAAGATGAATGCGTGGCTGTCGGCGGTCAGTGGAATGCTTATCCTCAAGAGAAGGTGGCTCCAACTCCCGTTGGTAGTTTGGATGTTCGCCCAGTGGGATACTGCGACCCTCAATTCACTTGCAGACAGGAATACGACACCGCTCAAAAATCATATGATAGAAACATCTTCGTTGCGCTTGTCGCCCTCGGTGCTCTACTCGTTCTTCTGGGCAACTTCTTTAAGGGTAACGATGTGATCTCCCAAGGTCTTTCACTCGCCGGCGTGCTCTCATTTATCATCGCTTCTATGAGGTATTGGGGCAATGCAAACGATGCCATCAGAGTTCTTATTCTCGGCATCGCACTCCTCGTCCTTTTCTGGGTCGCTTACAAAAAATTCAAGAATTAACGGATGAAGGAATACGATCCTAAAGAGATCGAGGCCAAGTGGCAGAAGTATTGGGTTGAGCATAAGATCCACCAGGCTTCAGAGGAGGTTCATAAACCCAAGTACTATGCTTTGGTGGAGTTTCCTTATCCTTCAGGAGAAGGTCTCCATGTAGGGCACCCTAGGCCCTATATAGGCATGGATGTAGTGGCGCGCAAGCGACGCATGGAAGGCTACAACGTACTTTATCCCATG